>NZ_JBFRSX010000015.1:0-214924 GCF_041473835.1 Vibrio sp. 10N.222.55.A1
GTATGCTCCCGCCCTGGGGGTTACCTGTCTTTGCAGAGTCTAACTCTACGATGACAGAATCATACTTGATGATTGATCCTCAGGGGCGCTTTTACCAGAATTCCGCCAATAAATCCGGATATAAGTACAGTGAGAATATTAATCTATGTGGTGTAGAGAGTGCCCTTGCTCAAATTCAGTTTAATCCAAGAACCTTTGCTTCAAGATATCGCAAAGCCGATATTAACGTTGTAGAGCTTTAAGGATACCGGTATGAAAAGCGAAACATGTTTGGGAAAAATGTCCGGCCAACCCTTAACTGAATATTACACCGAAGATGATGCTCAAAATGCAGCAGAGTATTCTAAAGAGCATTATGGCAATGATTTAACTCCTTACAATTGCACTAAGTGTGGACTTTGGCATCTATCACCACGGAGTAGGCAAACCTCAAGTAAAAAATGTAGCCGTTGTACTGGTCGAGACGGCGTTTACAAGGACTCTTATCACTCCAAACGGGAAGCTCGGCTTAGAGCAGATATCATCTACGAAGAACACGGCATTAGCTTACGGACCTATAAATGCAAATATAGCTCAGGATGGCATCTAACAAAGGATGAAAAATAGATATTGTAGTTGCTAACATTGCAATTTATGCAGTGTTAGCACCATATCCGCCCCAAAAATACCTGAGGACTGGATAAGCATATATGAAGATAAGTATGTAAAATGTTCACATGCCAAAGTCAGATTCTGTTGGTTGATAACACATAATGAGATAAAGGCGTGTTACGATCTCAATCTGAGAGGCCTTTAGGTAAAAATGCATGGGTAAATGATTGATTACTGATGATGAGCTTACAGAAAGTGTAAAGAATGAGCTCAAAAATCAAAATATATTACATAAAGCAGTAATTATGTAAAGAATGTGGCAAGAAAAAAAACACACGCACCATACAGCGCGGTACGTAGAGAGCTTTACCAAATATCAAGCAAGTCTAGTTACTCTGTATAATGCAAATACGGTGAAGATTTGTCTTCTCGCACCGCTCATAAACGTTAGCGCGTAGCAGAGCCAGTAACGCTTTCGCAGCACCAACTTCTTATTCTGTGGCGTCTTGGTTTGAAATTCAGGGAAACCAAAGGTCATCACCAAAACCAGAATAAAACCAATACCGCCAGTAATACCGTACACCCAAGCAAAGTCGAGCTTCAGCTGTTCTAGCATCACCCAGATAGATCCGTAAGTGATTAAGGATGCCAGTGCGCCGACTGAGATCATCTTACCTAGCATCTCTGGCGCTTCTTCTTTACTCAACCATTGCAGTGACAAAGACTGCTTCAGCGTTTCAAAATAGTGAAAGCCCGTCGACATTAAAATGGTAGTCAGCAACAATCCAGTGAGTGAGGGGAACAGACCCGTAATCGCGGTGCCTACAGTGAGCATCGCCAGCGATATCAACATGAAGCGTTGCTCACGAATGAATGCCAACACAAACACTACGGTAAACGCTAAGAAACCCGGGATCTCACGCACACTTTGCAGCAAGCCAATATCCGCACCATCAAAGTTCGCCTTCTCAATCACGAAGTTATTAAGTAAAGCCATCCAGCTCGAAAACGCGATCGGTACAACAATCGAAATCAGTAATAAAAAGTTTTGCGGCGTTTTCCAGCTCGCGGTTCTATCGAACATTGACGGACTCCTGTTCGTCTAATTGAGTGAGCACTCGTAAGGTCAACTGCTCAGTATAAGGGTTAATCTTCCAATGCTCTGGGCTCCAGCCTTTTACGAAACGTTGGAAATCGGCCCACGCCACGTAAAACATTGGTCGCCATGCTGCTTCTACCTCATCAAATGAAAGGTGTGGCTGATAGTACGCCAATGCCTCTTTCAAGTAGTGGAAGTAAGCATCTAGTACTTCTGATTCAAGCTCTGCGCAATCTTGTGGCCTAATCGCGCTGCTCATGAACAAGGCGACGTCTTTCATCGCACAGCCGTAACCCACATATTGGAAATCGACCGCAGCTGCTCGCTCGCTTTCAGAATCAAAACAAAAATTGGCGAGCTTGGCATCGCCATGGACTAAGGTTTGATATGGACACTCTTTGAGTAAACGGTCGATGTGCTTGGCTTGATTCTTCAATGGTAAATCAGCCAAGGCATTGAGCTCATCAGGACGTGTATCTAGATGCCAATAAGTACCGACTTGCCACAATGATGACAACTGCTCTTGATTGATATTGATATGCTTTGCGTGAAAGTTAGCGAGCCATTTAAGGCAAGCATCGCGTTGTTTTTGCTCTTCTCGTGTGTAACTAGGTGCCTGATAGTCAGAAGCAGCAAGCACATCAAACTGAGAGATCAACGGGAAGCCAATATCCGCTAAGTCTTGCATCACTATCAGCCACTCATTCTCTTCTAGTTCACATTGCAGCCCAACAGGTACAGGGCAGCGCTCGTCCCATTGTTGGGTGAATGACTGATACCAAGCTGTTTCCACTTGGTAAGAGTGTACCTTTCGTTGGTGAGAGAGTTTGGTATTCCAACCCTTTGGGTGTTCAGCTTTATCTGGCAACGCGACATGTTTAACAATCACACTCTTGAGTTCCGCACTGCTTTCTTGAGAAAAGACTAAGCGAACTAACTCGCCATATCCACCCCATAGGCGTTGAATCACTTGGACATCAAACCCTTCATGACAACCCAGCGAGGTCGCTATTTTTTGATAAAGCTCATTTTGATAAAGCTCTTGTTGATAAAGCTCTGGCTGATTTTGACTTGAACCCGCTTCAGGTTGAGCTCGATTATTCGACGATATTGATTGAGACATATTACTCGTTGTTATGCTTTATCGGATAGAAGGTGTGACCACTGTGGCTGCCTATTCATGTAGTGAACCACATAGCTACAAACCGGCACAATTTTGAAGCCCGCTTGTTCAATTTCAGGCAATACCGACTCCATCATCACCTTCCCAAAGCCCTTGCCTTGCAGTTCATCAGGAATGCGTGTCGACGTGATATGTAGTACATCTCCGTCCTTTTGATACTTAACGACCGCGAACTGGTTGGGTTCTAACTCTACCGTGATCTGGTTCACTTCTTGATCCCATTTTACTGCCTGCATTCTCAACTCCTGCAAATAATTGATACGACAAACAATAAAAGTTTGAAGTATGAGTTCCTTGTAATAGACTAGCGCAAGTGCATATAAATAAAACTAAGTACTTACAATCAAAGAAAATATTATTATAGCGTGTGGTTATAAATAAAATTCAAACCAATTAAAAGCACTCTATAAATTGCGTTAGTACACCTACTAAATCTAGCACGTAATAACCCCTTGTTAGCAAGTTACCAGTATAACTAACAGACGCATGTTGGCGCATGGAGAACATATAATGAACGCACCCCTGAAGAAGCCTTTGGAGCATAATCAGGCACTTCAAGACCCTCGTAATCGCACCGTTTCCACCATCAATAGCACTGATGCACTGGCCATGATTGAGCACGGCAGTGAGCTGACATTAAATGTCTCGACTCCCGTTGGCACGAAGTTTCTCGCCACCACCAAGTTTATCGGAACGCACAGTGATAACTGTATTGTGGTTGAGGTTCCCGAGGTATCCAATGAAGATCTGAACTTTTTCTTTCAAGAAGGTTTTTGGATGACCGCTCGTGCGTATTCTCTACGAGGTGAAGGCGCGCTTATCCACTTTAGAAGCCAAATTCACCATAAGATTGGTGAACCCTTCCCTATTCTAGTGCTGTCTACACCAAGCACGATGCAAGTGACTCAGCTACGTAAAGAAACACGCTATGAAGTGAATCTGGCTTCAAGAATCATCTTCAACGACCAGCGAGCAAACTGTGAGATACGAGATTTATCGAAAAGTGGTTGTCGTTTCGTTACCTCACCAACCTCTCGTGCGATTCAGATTGCCGATCGCGTGTCTATTGAGATAACCCCTGAGAACTACAATGGCCCACTGATTCCGCCATTGCGAGGCATCGTCTGTAATTTACAGAAATCGACGCACTACGCTCGATACGGTGTCGAATTTGATGATATTGGCAGAGCTAACGCCAAACACTTATTGGCAAAACTGAAGTTCGATGGCACCAAGCTCTGCTTGCGAAACGGTTAACACCATTTAACACGCAACTTTTACCGAATACCGTAAGCTGACCAAATACAAATAGCTCACTGGCAAACTAAACCTCAACCAACAAAAAAGCCATCGATTCTAGAATCGATGGCTTTTGCGTTTTGGCTGTTTGTTTGTTTATTTGTTTAGCTATCTAGATATTCAAACTATTTGCGCAGTGCGTTCAGTTTAGCTTGGGCGATACCAAAGATAGTATCAATTGGATAGCTACCCTCATCACTCGCCTCACCAGCGGCTTTGCCTGTGAACAGTTCAATCGCCTCTGTTACATGGTCAATCGCCCAGATATTAAACTCGCCCTTTTCAACCGCTTTCACAATATCGCTACGCAGCATCAGGTTGTGAACATTTGAACGTGGGATGATCACCCCTTGTTCGTTTGAACGCCCTTTGATTTCACACACATCAAAGAAACCTTCAATTTTCTCGTTCACACCACCAATTGGCTGAGACTCACCAAACTGGTTCATCGAGCCTGTAATCGCGATGTCTTGACGGTTTGGCTGCTTAGAAAACGCTGACACCACCGCACAGAACTCAGCCATACTCGCACTGTCACCATCGACGCCACCATACGATTGTTCGAAGGTGATGTTAGTGGTGAGCGGGACTTTGGCTGTCTTGCCAAATACGGAAGAAAGGTAAGCCGACAAGATCATCACGCCTTTTGAGTGAATGCTGCCACCTAAGTCTACGTTTCTTTCGATATCAATCACTTCACCATCGCCGTAAGCCGTGGTGGCAGTAATTCGGTTTGGCGCACCGAACATGTGATCGGTGGTGCTTAATACAGACAGAGCATTCACTTGCCCAACCGCCTGACCATCAACATGGATCAGTGTTGTGCCGTTGGTAAACGTCTCCATCACACTGTCTTGCAGTCGTCCGACACGCATCTGTTGGTTAGATAACGCTTGGTCGACGTGTGTTGCTCGAATCAGGTTCGACTTTGAACCTCTCGCCACGTAGTTTGACTCACGAAGCAGATTAGCAATGTGTGCCGAGTGCAGAGACAATTTACCTTGGTCACCCGCCTGACGAGAGCTGTGCTCAATGATGCGAGCGATCGCTTTACGGTCACAATGCAGCATGTTGTTGTCGTGCACGATACTCGAAATAAAGCGCGCGTAGTGCATTTCAGAATCGGGAGTACGCTTCATCTCATCTTCAAAATCGGCCGTCACACGGAACAATTCACCAAACTCTGCATCGTAGTGTTGCAGCAGTTGGTAAGTTCGGTAGTCGCCAAACAGGATGATCTTGACGTCCAATGGAATCGGCTCTGGATCAAGCGATACCGCGCCCGTTAAGGTCACCTCTTTCTCTAATGAAGTGAAGCTCAATTGACGTGAACGCAGCGCTCGTTTCAAGCCTTCCCAAACGTACGGCTGCTCAAGTACCTTCACCGCATCCATCAGCAATACGCCACCGTTAGCTCTGTGTAAGCTACCTGCGCGAATCAATGAGAAGTCAGTAAAGACAGTACCCTTGAACGTCGCCGTTTCTACATAGCCAAACAGAGAGTGATAATTTGGATTCTCTTCCACCACGATCGGCAGAGTCTCCTCCTTTTGGCTCACAATCACGTTAACCTTGTAGCGACGCGGCATTTTCTTATCCAAAGAGGCCGTTGCAACTTCTGCTTGCTCCGTGCTCTCTTCTAAGAAGATGTCAGCGTTGTCGACAATGTCTTTACGCAGTGCCGTTAGGTACTTTTTGATGTCTGGATATTGGCTGTAATCCTTCTTCAATTGCTTGATGAAGTGAGTGATCACGTCTCGCGCCGTATCATCATTCAGCTTTTGAATTTTCTCAGTGTACGTCTCTTCAAGTTCCGTCAGTTCGCGAGAAATGGTTCGTAGGCCGACTTCCAATCCATCAATGGTTTTATCAAATTGATCTTGTTCTTCCGGCGAAAGCAGATCGAAGCTCTCTTCGGTATGAAGATCATCACCATTCATTGCCACAAATTGGTAATCACCCTGAGTGGTAATCGTCAGGTTAATGCCTTTGTCTTTCGCTTCTTGACTAATGCTTTCTAACGCGGCTTGTTGCTTAGCTGCCAGTTGATTTTTAAGCCTGTCAGCACGGCTAAAGTACATCTCGTTATCAAACGCTAGAGGCATACCTTTCAGCAGTTTACGCATCAATTTTTCAATATCTTGCTTTAAACTGCTGCCAACGCCACGCGGCAATTTCAGTACCTTAGGTGTACGAATATCTTCAAAGTTCGCGATATAACACCAATCAAAAAGCTCCTGCACTTCTTGAGGGTGACGGTTCAGATAGCGCAAGATCATGGTGCGTTTACCCAGACCATTTCGCCCTATCGCATAAATGTTGTAACCCTTTTCCTTGATTGACATCGCGAACTCAACGGCTTTTTGTGCCCGTTCCTGCCCGACGATTTCGTCAATTGGAGCCAGTTCTTTGGTCGACTTACATGGTAGCTTGTCTAAATCCGCCACCTGATACAGCTGTTCTGTATTGAGTCTTTGCATCGCCATCGCCGCCTCCTTAGTCCTTCATTACTTGGGTGTAGATAAAATCAGTGTAGATGTAATTTCCTACAAATTTAGTGACTTACGCTACACAGCTGTTCAACTGAACAAATAACACACAATTTAAGCCATTTTTAGGAATAGCTCGTTATTTAATTCACCAACTTAACATGTGAATGATTTTAATTTGCAATTGATAATAAATATCATTAACATTTTCAGATATTATAAATTGAGGATGTGGATATGGAAATTGAACGATGCTGGATGCACTACCTAAAAGCTGAACAGTTAATGGAACAAGGTCACTGGCCTGAAGCACAGCGCCTGTATGGTGATGTTCTAACCTCACTTCCTCATCACATCCAAGATGCAGCATACCAAAGCGATATTAAGCCTTGCCAATTTGCCTGCCTGCTTGCCGGGTTAAGAGACGCAAGTGTCGCTCAATCAGAGATACTCAACCGATTAGGTCAGCATCAACAAGCCTTCGATACCTTGAATCAATCTTACGCTCTGATGCAATTTATCTCTCTTGAGAACACTGAGCTGATTCAACGTACCTTTGGGTTATTGGAAAAGCAGAGCGAAGATTTACTCAATCACCTGATCGCTTTTTGCAGCGCTCAGCGCAGTTCGCATTGGATGCTCGAACTAGAACAAATTCAACGTGCTCATCACCATTTTGGGCAACTTAAAACAACGTCAGAAGTTCAATCTTCACCTAATGTCTTAAATTGATAAGGATATATCATGTCGGACCGGGCCATACTTAAAGTCAATAACCTCTCCGTTAGTTTCACAACCAATGATGGAATCATTGATGCGGTCAAAAAGGTTAACTTTACCCTTAACTCAAGCGAAACCTTGGCCATTGTTGGTGAATCAGGTTCAGGGAAATCCGTCTCTTCCAACGCGCTTATGCGTTTGCTTCCTGATAACGCGATTATTGATAAACAATCAGACATCGAGTTTGAGGGACAATCGATTCTTGGGAAAACTGAGCGAGAAATGCAGTCGATTCGTGGCGATAGAATCGGCATGATCTTTCAGGAACCGATGACCTCTCTCAATCCTTACCTTCGTGTTGGCATTCAAGTGGCAGAAGCTATTATGTGTCATCGTAAAGTGTCAAAGTCTAAAGCCAAACAGCGAGTGATTGAGCTGTTTAATCTTGCGCACTTGCCAATGCCAGAAAAGTCGTACACCAAGTACCCTCACGAATTTTCGGGTGGTCAGCTGCAACGCATCATGATCGCAATGGCGCTGATTAATGAACCGGATATCCTGATTGCTGACGAGCCTACAACTGCATTAGATGTAACGGTTCAAGCTGAAGTGCTTGCTCTTATCAAAGAGATCCAAGGCAAGATGGGAATGGCAATTTTGTTCATCACCCATGACTTAGGTGTGGTGAAACACTTTGCAGACCGCGTGCTAGTGATGTGTAAAGGTGAGCTCGTAGAAGAAGGGATGACTCAATCTTTGTTCGATAGTCCTAAACATGATTACACAAGAATGCTCATTAACTCGATTCCGAAAGGCGCTAAGGTTCCTGTTGAGGCGTCAGCCCCAGAGCTATTGTCTGCTGACGACATCCGAGTTCAGTTCTTGGTTAAATCACATTTCATCAAGAGTAAAAGTCAGTACTTCGAAGCCGTAAAAGGCATTTCGTTGAATCTTAAACAAGGCGAAACGCTAGGCATTGTGGGTGAATCAGGGTCAGGTAAATCGACCCTTGGACGTGCATTAATCGGCTTGCTGCCAAGTACCGGACGTATTGTTTACAAAGGCCAAGACGTTAGCTTATTAAATGATAAAGAGCGTCACAAGCTCAAGAAAGATGTCCAAATGGTGTTCCAAGATCCTTATGGTTCTTTATCACCACGCATGACCGTTGGGGAAATCATCACCGAAGGCTTAACGGTGCATCAACCTCATCTATCCAAGCAAGAACGTTTAGAAAGAGCGCGCAAAGCATTGATTGAAGTTCGCTTAGAGCCGAATTCAATAAACCGTTATCCACATGAGTTCTCTGGCGGGCAAAGACAACGTATCGCGATTGCTCGCGCACTGATTCTAGAGCCCTCTTTCATTTTGCTGGATGAACCAACTTCAGCACTCGATCGCTCAGTACAACTGACCGTGATTGACCTGCTAAAAGACATTCAAGCCAAGCACAATATCGGCTTTCTGTTCATCAGCCACGATCTCTCGGTAGTAAAAGCACTGTCGGATCGTGTACTGGTGATGCAGAAGGGTGAAGTGATGGAAGAAGGGTCTGCCGAAGAGATTTTCAATGCGCCGAAAAATGACTACACCAAGAAGTTAATCGCTGCGTCATTCGACTTAGAAGATAAATCGAAAAAAAATGCCGCATAAAGGGAACTAATCAACATTAACAGCGTCTTATATGTACATTCTGAATATTTATCGATACTCAAAATAATTGGAGTTGCAGCTAGGCAACAAATAAGTTCAGCCCTATGAGCATAGGGGTTCTATGTGATTAGGGTGAACTTAGGCAGTTAACAACGCTGCAGCTTCAAGTATGAAGAGTAGAATGGATTGAAATCTAGAATGGATATAGCAAAACTGGTTTGGCCGCCAAAAGAAAAATGTCGCATGGATGCGACATTTTTCGTTTCTGAAGGGAAATAATGTGTCTTTGACTGTAACTCCCTATGATTCAATCATTTCACAACTAACGATACAGAGACTTGGTCGACTCTCTGACGATTAAATCTATCGGTGGTAGTCGTGCTTCATGCCTCTCACCTGAAAGTAAGTTCAAAATCGACTGAGCACACACCTCTCCAATCTCTTCAATTGGCTGCCTTAATGTTGTTAACGCAGGTGTGAAATACTTAGACGTTGGCAAGTCATCAAACCCAATCACTGACACATCTTCTGGCACTTTATAACCGTGGTCAGACAGCGCCTTAATCGCCCCGTAAGCCGTTTGGTCATTTGCAGCAAACAAGGCGGAGAAGTGAACCTTAGATTCAATCAACTCTACCGTTTTCTCGTAGCCAGACTCACTACTGAAATCACCCTGTTTAACGAGTTTTGGCATCACTTTTATGCCCGCCTCTTGAAGTGCTTTCTTATAGCCTTCAAAGCGATTTCCCGAATCAGGTTGACTTGAAAGTCCCTTAATATGAGCAATATTCACATGCCCTTGTTGCAGTAAATGTAAGGTTGCCATGTAGCCGCCCAACACGTTATCAATGTTGATGGAGCGGACGTTATTCTCAACAAAATCGTAGCCAACCATCACGATAGGAATGTCTTGTGCATACTTGGTAATCTCTTCTTGAGTAATGCTTCCTGTCACGATGATCATGCCATCCACGTTACTTTTTGCGAGATACTCCAACGCGTGCATTTCTAACTTTTTCTGCCAATGCCCTGTCGCGATTACTAACGAATAACCTTGAGCGATCAGTGTTTTCTCCATGTCATTGAGAATACGGCTGGTATAAGGGCTGTCAGGGTGTTGCACCAACACACCAATGGTGAGTGAACGTCGGTTGGTGTTTTCTTGCATTTGAAAATTAGGTTTGTAGCCAGTGTCTTTAATCGCTTGCTCGATGTTCTGGCTTTTATCATCCGACACATAAGTGGTTCGATTAAGAAAACGAGAAACTGTGCTGGGAGAAACACCAGCCAGTTTTGCTACATCGTATACTGTTGTTTTTTTTGTTTTAGTGCGCATCTCGAACCCCTAATCAAGTGACATTCGGGGAGCTTTAAGCTCCCCATCAGTTTCAACCTGCATACCACTGCTTTAGCTGAAAATCGTGTCATTAAGTTAATACAAGTAGGCGAAGATCATCCCCGGTCTAAAGTAACGACCAGCCGTATATTTCAAGCCAGTACTCAGTAACCATTTGTGTAAGCCTGCCAGCTTTTCTAACGGAATTTCACCGCTCACCATTTTAACAAAATTATCAGTATCTTTCGTCAATGTTGGATTGATCCGACCGTCAGACAGCACACAGTTTTGATATTTAAGTACACTTAGCCAGTTTTTCGCATCATTTTGCGTCAATTTAAAGGCTTCTATAAGATATTTCTCATTGACAGACACAGAGCAATTGAACCCTTCTGGCGCTGCAAATGGAATTTTTGAATAGTCATAGAGTGCGGTATACACGGTATCCATCAATGTTTCTGCTTGCTGGTTTTTACCTGCCAGACTCAACGCCGTTGCGACACTAAACTGCACACCAATCCACACATCTTGAGCCTGAAATGCCTCATGCGGCGAACCATCGGCCAACGTCATATTCGCAACCCCAAGCTTAGGGCTGTTAATTTCGAAGTTATGCTTATAAACATAGTCTAGTGCGCGTTGGATGTTCTCTTGCGGGAAAATACCTTCTAAACCGATGAGCTTTAGGTAGCTGTCAGCCAATAAAGCATCGCCAAAGCTGTTGTCTGAATCAGGTACTAAATCTAAGTAGTCTTGTGTAAAGGCTTGAGGCGCGGTCTCGCTCAATAAGCGCTTCTTAGATACTCTTTGAGACACCTTGCTGATGCTGATTGAAGTATCTGTTTCATTGAGATAGGTATTAAGCGTGTTCTTATCGGCAATCGCATCGCCCGTCAAAGTTAGGCCTAAGGTTTCCAGAGCTTGGTAGCCTTCACCCGTTAGATGCTTGGCTTGAACTGGCGTCACGAAGAAGTGGTAGTAACCCTCTTTGTCATCCCACAAGCTTTGCTCAACCGTGGCTAACGCCTTTTTAGAACGCGTTAAGTAACCGCTAGCTCGCTCGCTTTCACCCATCAATTGTGCAAGTTCGCTCGCGGCTTGCAGGCCAGCAACCCACAGGCTCGCACAATAAATAGAGATGCCGTGAGAAGCTAGGTTATCAAAGGTATCGTCTGTGCCTCGGGTTAGTGGTAAATCGTCACCCTCAGCGATCAAATTCGATAAGAAATCGATGCTTTCAGTTACCGCTTGCCAGCACTCATTAACCACAGAGAGATCTTGGGTGTTTTGATAATGGCGGTACACCATCAGAATGTATTTCGGCGCTAAGTCCTTCCATTCCTTAACATTATGCCAGCTATACGCGTCAGGCTGAATGTCGAACGGGCTACCCAAATCGTGGATTACTGCACCTCGAATCGCACGCACACCTTGGTACTTTTCATCAATCAATTCAGCATTCGGGGTCGCTTCATATTCCCAGTAACGGCGCTGAGTGAAGTCTTCAGCCAAAATCGCTTTTGAGAACTCTTTCATTACGCAGCCATCAAGCTCCGGCAGCAAGTAAAGCAGTGAAAATGAGCCGTAAAAATACACATCCAGAGAGTTAAAGAATGGGTAATCAACACACTCTTTCACTAGGAACTTATCTTCTTTATCCCATACCGTAGATTCGGCTAAAAACGATAGTGAGTTCATCGCCATCGTCGCATAGCGCAGCGCTGATTCAGGCTGTGATATTTTGCTTTGAGCTTGCTCTAGGAAAGCGATCTGTTGCTCAATAATCTTCTGCTCAATCACCTCAAGCTTTGGCAAAACATCTTGTAACATCGGTAAGGCAGGCTTTGCTTGTGGGTAGAATTGCGTGTAAGCCTTGTCTGAGTGCCAGCCATTGAGCATAACTTTACTGTGTGCCATCACCTGTGCGAAACGCAGGTCAACGGATTCGCCCGGCTCCAACTCAACCTGAACCACGACCAATGCGCTCAATGCTTCACGCCCCGTGTAAATTCCTGTTTGGAATTCCGCGTTGGTACGGCCTGTTTTCAGTGCGAACTCTGTTTGCTGAGCTGTCTTAGAGGTATAAAGCGTTGGTTTGACAGAAATCGAAACCTTACCAGATTCAGTCAAATGGTTATCCGCTTGAACACCAAACACCACTTCGCCTTCAATATCGCTTTGATAAGGCGATTGGCTAGACAATTGAACACCCGTAAAGCTGTGTCTTTCACCCTTTAAGTTAACCACTTCATGCTGCTGAGCAATCGGATTTTGAGACAAGGTACATGCCGAATCCTGAATACCATCACGGCCTTTTTGGTAGGTTGAACCAATCAAGTTTTGTAGAGGCTGAGCAAACGTAATCACGCGTGTTTGCGATGAATTATTGGTTAATTCGAAGTGATTCCAGTGCATCGGTAAAGAGCAAAGGCGTTTGTTCTCTTTAACGATCGGAGAGACGACCTTACGCTTTATATTAATATCTTCGAAGCTACTGTATTTATATTCAGCTAATGGATACAAAGCTTGATATTCTATATCCTTGCCATTAACACTATCTATATCACGGCCATTGATATTATCCATATCATTATTATCACCCGCAGTGAGTGATAATAATCTCGTTGTATCATTTATTAATAAACCATTAAAGAAATCTAAGGCTACATATAATTGACAAATAATCGAAGATGAATCTTCTTCAATCAATAATTGAGTCTTATTTGAAAATTCAACGTTCCATTTTGTAAAGTTATCTTTATTTTCTTGGTAGAAGCGACCATTTTTTAATGCTGCTTGAATGAGACTAATCGCATTCGACATTTCTCGACTTTCAATCTTTTTGCCATCGAACAAAGCCGGATAAAAGTTCAGGTGAACGCTTAACTCTTGTTCATTAAGAACTTTCAGCGTGTCGATGGTTGGCACATTCATCACTGACGCATAAAAATCATTAAAATTAATAGCTTGCTCTGAACAATCGACAAATATTCCCGGAATAAAGCTGAAGTTCGGCGTGTTGCCGTTTGGTGTGAGTGTAAATGTGTTACCAATTCCGCCGACTGCCATACCGGTATTTTCTGGTGTAGTCGAAATTGGCGTGTACCAAGGTTGAATAAATTCAACTGCATCACCTTTTTTACACAAGTGTTCTGAATTTCCTGAGTAGCTCGTATATGGAATTTTATTATTCATTTTAAAACCGCCATTGAATATTTTTTTCTTCTTGTTAATATCTTTTAAAAATGGAGACATCAACATGTTTAAAATTATAAATGAAAAATTTGGAAATATTGACTCTGTCACATTAATAAATCAGCAGCATGGTATAGAACTTCAAATAATCAATGGGTTTGGTGCTGTTATAAATAAATACATTGTAAATAACAGTCCATTCTCTTTTATTTGTGGCTATCAGAATTATGATGAACTGATCAACCAACATCCGTTCTTTTCCCGCAGTGCTAAATTATTCCCTTTTCCAAATCGTTTAAACTTAGGTCGCTACAGTTTCGACAACCAAAACCATCAACTCCCAGCTAACTTCCCTTGGTCTGATCACGCCGTACATGGCTTGCTCTACAACCAACCTTTTTCAATCAAAAACAGCGCAGCCAATGAAAAATCAGCCAGTGTGACGCTGCAATATCAGACATCATCTTTACACCCTGCTTTCCCGTTCGCTTTTAACCTTGAAGTCACCTTCACTATCGACACAACGGGTAGACTCTCTTCCTCAACGACCGTCTCTAATCTGGGTGATTCAGCCTTCCCATTCGGTGATGCTTGGCACCCTTACTTTTCACTCGGCACTGAGCTAGCACAATGTGGACTCGCTATGTCGCCTTGCTCTGAGGTCATACACGAAAACGACTTACCCAATGGTGAAAAACACGCTTTTGACCGTTTGTCTTTGGACGATTCACTGACCAATCAAAGCTTAAATCACTGCTTTGAATTTGATTCCAAGACAACCAACCAACTTGCGTTTACGCGCTCAGATTCGTCTGCCGCAATTCGCTACCAACAAGATGAAAGCTACCCATTCGTTCAGCTTTACACGCCAACTAGCGAGCAAAGTATTGCAATAGAACCAATGACTTGCCCAGCTGATGCGTTCAATAACCAGATCGGCTTATTGACACTTAGCCCGAACCAATCTCAGACCTTTACTTGGCAATGCCAAGCCAACTATCAACCCAACTAAGGCAAGCAAAGTAAGACAGCCGCTGAATGCGAAATCAGCCCCCAGAGAACGCATTGCTAACGAAACAACGCAACGAAAGAACCAAACTAAAGAAGCAATAAAGGGCGCATAAAGCGCCCTTCTCTTTGTTAACCTAAAATCACCTCGATGGTGTGCTCACCAGAGGTAAACACTGGCGCTTTATTACCTGAAATTAGGTCACCGTTGACCTTCATCTCTGCCACTCCCTTACACACGTTATTTGGGTTGGTAACATGGATATTGTAGGTCGCGCCACGGAACTGACGACGCACTTTGAATTCAGGCCACTCAGCAGGAATACAAGGATCCACCAGCAAACCATCCACTTCAGGTCGAACACCCAGAATCCACTGCGTACCCGCCACGTAAGTCCAAGATGAAGTACCTGAAAGCCATGCATTACGTCCTAAACCGAACTGTTTGTGCTCGTCACCCAGAATGTTTTGTGGGTAGCAGTATGGCTCAGATTCGAAGGTATCAATATCGTCGTTCTTAGAAGCCGGATTAATTTGACGGTAGTACTCATAAGCACGCTCGCCGTTGCCCATTTTCGCTTCCGCGATCATCACCCAAGGGTTGGAATGCAGGAAGATACCGCCGTTCTCTTTCGCACCCGGTGGATATGTCGAAACGCCACCAAGTTGTGGATCAAAGCCGTTGTAGCCTGGAGTTGAAAGCTTGATACCATTGGTCGTGTTCAGCTTGTTGTAAACCGAATCTAGCGCTTGTGTGGCACGTTCTTGTGTCGCGAAACCAGAAATCACAGGCCAGCTTTGACCGTTAGTGTAGATCTGCCCTTGTTCATTCTTGTGAGAACCAATTGGCAGGCCTTGCTCATCAAAGTAACGCACAAACCATTCGCCATCCCAACCGCACTCATTCACTGTGCTCTGCATTTGTTGGTATTGCTCTTTGAACTGAGCGGTCAGCTGTTCCTCACCGCGTAACTCACAGAGGTCGAGCATATCAAGCAGGGCTTTACCGTACATGTTAGCGACCATCATCGACTCAGCACCCGTTGGCAGGTTCACCGTGTCATTCCAGTCTGCAAAACCTAATAACGGTAGGCCGTGCTCACCCGTATTGGTGTAGGTAAACTCGATCGCGCGACACAAGTGATCCCAAACGGTGCCTGTTTCCACAGGGTTGCCCGCTTTGTCTTTTTGATAGAACGGAATCACTTTGTTCAAGAAATCAGCATTGCCTGTCTCTTTCACATATTGAGTGACTGCGTAGATGATCCACAGATGATCGTCGCCGTAGTAATCCGGACGATCTTCCTCTTCACGTGAGTCACCCGCGTTCGCTTCCATGGTTGATGGGAAGAACTGGTGCATCGCAGAACCATTGATGTTTTGCACTGATAGTAAGCGCTCAATGAACTCACGCGCCTCTTCTGGCATATGAGTAATCACGCCCAACGTATCTTGCGAAGAATCACGGAAACCGATGCCACGTGCGCCATAGCCAAGCTGGTACAGAGACAGGTAACGAGACCAGTTTTTAGTGGTGTGACACTGACGTGGGTTATGTACGTTAAGCATCGAGTTCATAGCAGGGTCTGGCGTTTCAACCTGAACCGCTTGTAGGTAACCATCCCAATGTTCAGCCAGTTCAGCGAAAGCTGAATCAACCACTTGATGGTCACGATATTTAGCCAGCAGAGGAAGTGCAGCTTCTAGGCTCTGTTCTTGCGCGATTTGTACGACCGTACGTTCTGTCTGCTCTGGAGATAACCAACCCAAACGCAGGTTAAGCGCGCCAATGTTGTCACCACGCAAACACTCAGTATTGCCAAGCTCATCGTTTTCTAACGCTTGCGGGGCAGCCCATGTGCCGTAACCAAATTGACCAAGGAATGATTGGCGATCACCATCAAACGACGTCGCAGGGCGATCCGCTGTCATCAGATTTACCGCGTAGTCGCGCTTCATGAAGGCATACTGCTCAAGCACAGTATGACCCGACTCTTGCTGGTGCGCTTTCAGCGTCATGGTTTGTGGAACCCAATCAGCATTAAGTAGCTGCTTAAGCGCATCAAAGTGTGTGAACTCATACACAGGAACCACATCAACGTGCAGGGCTTTATCTGAAATGTTGGTGACTTTGATGTCTTGTAACAGCACTTGGTCAGCTTTTGGCACGAAGAATGTCGCTTCACAACGCACACCAAACGCTTCTGCAATGATGGTGGTGTAAGACAAGCCAGTGTGGTTTTCAAACTTATCAAGCGGCTTCAGAGTCGGTGTATAGAAAGGTGAGAACACCTCTACGTTACCCGCTTCGTCACGCACCTTGAGGTATAGGGTCGAGCCTTTGAAGTCTGAGTTTGGCAGTTGTGCAATGTACTTGGTGATACGGTTCAGTGCCGGATCGCCCTTACACAACAACACGCCACCGTTGCTATCAACAATGCCACCGAAATCTAATGTGCCAACATAGTTACACCATTTGATTGGTGTGCACGGCGTGGTTGCTACGTATTCTTTGTTTTTATCGTCAAAATATCCGAATTTCATCATCACTATCCCTAGCCCCTCCCAAATCAGGAGGAGCCAAAACAATTTGTCGTAAGTTGGTTGGTGTCAGCTCAATGACTGACTTAGCCGTTTGAGTCAGGCTTCTCTCACTCGCCCTTGCAGATCAACTGGCTGTTGCAAAATAACTAGCTCTTGCAAATCAGCTCGCTAGCGAGTTCTCACTCAATGCATCAAACAAGTGGAAAGCATCCAAATCCAAGTAAAGCGTCAGATCTTTTACATCCACTTCAGCGGCTTGGGTTTCAACCATCAGCGGTTGACCGCCAATTTCTGTTTTCAGAAGAATGCTCGCGCCTAGTAGTTCCTTGTCTTTGATTTTCACAGGGAATGGCAGCACGCGGTCGTGGTCAACTTGCTCGGCACGTAGGTGAATATCTGTTGGACGAACACCAAAATGCAGAGCTAGGTTCTTAGATGCCAGAGACTTAAAGCGCTCAGGCAGTGGGATATGAACATCGCCGATTTCAACGAAGTACTCGCCTTCTTTTTCAATCAGTTTTGCTTCCAACATGTTCATTGATGGGTTACCAATGAATTGCGCGACAAACTTGTTTGCCGGACGCTGGAACACCTCGGTTGGTGTACCAACTTGAGCAACATATCCGTCTTTCAGGATCACGATGCGATCCGCCAATGTCATCGCCTCGATCTGATCGTGGGTTACGTAGATCGTGGTGGTTTTTAGTTCACGGTGTAGATGTTTGATCTCTTCACGCATCACGCCACGAAGTTTTGCATCTAGGTTAGACAGCGGCTCATCAAACAAGAAAACCTTAGGCGTACGAACCATCGCACGGCCCATTGCCACACGCTGACGCTGACCACCAGAAAGCTCTTTCGGCTTACGGTTCAGTAGTGGATCAAGCTCTAGCATTTTCGCCGCTTTTAGCACTTCTACGTCGATTTCTGCTTTTGGCATGCCCTTCAGCTTCAGAGCAAATGCGATGTTCTCGTACACTGTCATGTGCGGGTACAGCGCGTAGCTTTGGAATACCATCGCTAAGTCACGATCTTTAGCATCGACCTTGTTCATCACTTTGCCACCAACGACGATGTCACCAGAGCTGATGCTCTCTAGGCCTGCAAGCATGCGTAGTGTTGTCGACTTACCACAGCCAGATGGGCCAAGGAAAACCACGAACTCGCCGTCTTCAACCGTAAAATCAAACTCTTTTACAACTTCAACATCGCCGAATGATTTTTTGATGTTCTTAAATTCTACTTTAGCCATTATCTGTTCTCCTCAGCGCGCTCTTGAAGCATGTTTCGGTACGCAATTGCGCTCTGTTTCAGTGTTCTTTCTTGAGTGGTGTAATCAACATGGACAATGCCAAAACGTTGGCAGTAGCCGAATGCCCACTCAAAGTTATCCATCAGACTCCAAGCGAAGTAACCATCGACTTTCACACCCGCTTCAACTGCGTTGTGAACTGCTTCGATGTGGCCTTGGAAGTAACGAACACGTTGTTCATCCATCACTTGTCCGTTAACACGCTCATCGTTACCTGCTGCACCATTCTCTGTGATGTAGATAGGCGGCATATTTTCGTAGCGAGCATCCAGCCTTACCAATAAATCGGTTAAGCCTTGTGGGTTGATCTCCCAGCCGATGTAAGTGTGTTCAGCATCAGTCTGTTTTACTGATTCAATATCACCATTCTCGTTGAAGCGAGCGACATTGCGTGTGTAGTAATTGATACCGATATAATCAACAGGTGCGCTTATGATGTCTAGGTCGCCTTCTAGAATCATCGGCATGTTCATCGCTTGGCGCTCGACAACTAGCTGTGGGTATTCACCTTTCAATACTGGGTCGATGAACCAGTGGTAGTTCTCCGCTTCACAGTAATCTGCGGCACCTTGATCTTGTGATGTTAATGGGTAAGCCGGAGTCGCGTTAAATACCACTCCATGCTTAGCATGAGGCGCATTCTTACGCAGAATCGGCATCGCCAAACCGTGTGCCAACATTAGGTGGTGAGACGCTAAGTAACCCTCTTTCTCACCCTTGATGCCTGGTGCGTGTTCGCCCCAACGGTAGCCTAGGAATGCAGACACAAACGGTTCGTTCAGCGTTGTGTAAACATCAATCTTGTCACCGAAGTAGTTACTCACCACTTCTGCGTATTCTGCGAACTTGTAAGACGTTTTACGATTCAGCCAACCACCTTTGTCTTCGAGGTATTGCGGCAGATCCCAGTGATACAGAGTTACGTAAACCTTCATGCCACGAGCATGACACTCATCGATGATCTGCTCATAAAACTCTAGGCCTTGCTGATTCACCACACCGTCTTGCGGCAGGATACGTGGCCAAGCAATGGACAGGCGGTAAGCATCAACACCTAAGCCTTGAATCATCTCGATATCTTGTTGCCACAGATGGTAGTGATCACACGCCACATCACCATTGTCGCCGTTATCGACCTTACCCGGCGTCTTACAGAAAGTGTCCCAGATAGACGGTGTACGACCGCCCTCTTCAACGCCGCCTTCAATTTGGTATGAAGATGTCGCGACACCGAATACAAATTCCTTACTGCGTAACTTTGAATCACTTGGAAGTTGATATTTATTCATTGTTATAACCCTTAAACCTAACCTTTGACTGCGCCGGACGTTAAACCACTGATCATCTGTTTCGAT
Organism: Vibrio sp. 10N.222.55.A1; assembly: GCF_041473835.1. Lineage (NCBI taxonomy): Bacteria > Pseudomonadati > Pseudomonadota > Gammaproteobacteria > Vibrionales > Vibrionaceae > Vibrio > Vibrio sp. 10N.222.55.A1. The sequence continues at coordinate 19,785 of NZ_JBFRSX010000015.1, forward strand.
GCGAACAGGTAAGTAATCACGAGCGGTAAAATAGAAATTGTTGTACCTAGCATTACCGCGCCCCATGGCGTATTCGGAATACCTTGAACACTTCGAAGTGCTTGCGTAATAACATAGTTATCTGGGTTATTTAGCACCACGAGAGGCTGCATAAACATGTTCCAGAAGAAAACGAACTGAACGATAGCCAGTGTTGCTAAGGCAGGCTTCATCAGTGGCAATACCACACTCCAGTACGTTCTGAACTCACCTGCACCATCCAATTTCGCTGCTTCAAGTAGCTCTTTTGGAATCGATGCAATCACGTGCTGACGCATCAAGAAGATACCAAACGGCGTGGTTGTGAACGGTAGCCATACCGCCATGTGGTTATCCAACAAGCCTAAGAATTTCACGATCATGAAGTAAGGGATCAGGCTAAGCACTGGCGGAATCGCCATTGAGCCAACCAACATGCCAAACAACACGTTCTTACCGCGAAACTTAAACACAGCAAACGCGTAACCACCCATGCTACAAAACAGCAGCGAGATGGTTGTGCCCAAGAAAGCCACGTAAATCGAGTTAAACATCGCTTTCCAAAACGGCATGATTTCTAGCAGTTTTGCGTAGTTCACCATTAGGCTGTCGCCAATCGCAAAGCTGATGCCCGAGCCGAAGATCTCCGAGCGGTCACGTGTTGAAAGCAGTGCTGACCACACAAACGGGAACACCGTAATGATTGCGGAAACAATCAGTAATATGCCGAGCATGACCATCAAGATCTTAGTCATGATGTACATGGTGCGTTCGCTTGGCATTAGGCCACTTAATGGTGAGGTATTTGTCTTAATTGATGTCGACATCTTAATGTTCCCCTAAGCCTTTCTTACCGAAGAATAAAAATTGAACCAAAGTACAAGACGCGATCAGTGCAAACAGAAGCCATGAAATTGCTGACGCTGTGCCCATTTCTAACCATTCCCAACCCACTTTGTAGAGGTACATAGAGATAGTTAAACCAGATTGACCCGTACCACCTGTACCACGCGTTAGAACGAACGGTTCTTCAAACATTTGCAGGTTACCGATGATGGTCATGGTGATTGCAAAGAAGATGAATGGACGAATCATTGGTAGTGAGATGTTCCAGAAGCGGCGGAAGGCATTCGCACCATCCATACGTGCAGCTTCTAAAATGTCTTTAGGAATCGTCATTAAACCAGTGGTGTAAAGGACGATATTAAAACCGGTGTATTTCCAGAAAACCATGATCGCAATAGACGGCTTCACCATAGTGGCATCGTCTAACCAGCGGATTGGTTGAAAATCGTTAACCCAAGCAAATGCCCAACCAAACAGCGTGCTATCGGCCAATGCCATTAACGTTTGGTTGATAATTCCTGAGTTAGGAGAGTACATGTTGAAGAAAATCAGTGATGCTGCGACCGTTGATGTGATGAACGGTAGGAAGTACGCCGATGTTAGCCAGTGACGCATACGGTCACCCATTGAAACCAACATGTAAGCCACTGGAATAGCGACTAAGTGCTGAGCAACACCCGATGTGATTGCTAGCCACAATGTGTTCTTTAATGAACGCCATAGCCATGGGTCAGTCAAGGCAATGTGATAGTTCTCAAAACCAACGAACTCCATTGCATCCATGCCCTGTACTGGATTCCATTCGTGGAACGACAGATAAACAGAGAACAACAGCGGGAAGATCCCAAATACAGAAAAAATGATCAGAAACGGCAGAAGGAATCCATACGGTGTAAGCGCTTTCAGATTTAGACGAGAAAAAAGGCTTTTGTCCGCAGGTTCTATCGTTGTGCTCGCTGTATGATTCATAGTAACGACCTCTTAAAAAAGGAAGCGCGTTATCCACGCTTCCTCACTTACTCAAAGTAATAACAAATTAAAGATTACGCGTACGACGCTTGATTAGACGCTCTGCCTCTTTCAATGCAGTCTCGATGTCCTTACCTTCATCAAGCACTTCCATCAATGCGTTCTCTAAAATTATAGAGCGTGCTACGTGGTCGCCTTGAGCTGGAGATACTGGCTTGATGTTCTGTGCCACTTCAGCAAATAGTAGACGTGCTTTCTGTCCACCTAGGAATTCCATCTCTTCTTGAAAAAGCTCATCGTCATATGTCGTTACGTTCGCAGGGAAAGCCGCAATCGTTTCGAAGTGCTTAAGTTGAACATCACGATCCGTCGTCATGTATTCAATAAGTGCCCATGCTTCATCTGGGTTGTCAGATTGAGTTGGAATCGATAGGAACGAACCACCCCAGCTGCCGTAAATGCCATCAGGTAGGTTTTCTACTGCCCACTTACCTTTGGTTTCAGGAGCGATCCAGTTGTTTAGGTGACCAAGTAGCCAAGCGCCAGAAAGTTGAGTTGCAAATGTGCCTTTGCGGAAGCCCTCGTACCATTCGTTAGACCAAGCCAAAATGCGGCCGTCTAAGCCTTTGTCGCGAATCTCTTTTGCTACTTCAAAAGCGTGAACAAAACGCTCAGATGTCACAACTGGGTTGCCATCTTTATCGAAGTAAAGACCTTCGCCTTCAGGAACCGTTGTGAAGATGATTGCTTGTGCCACGTCGGCTGCTGAAGCGATAAGTTGTACGTTTTGCTCTTTCAGTTTTTCACCAGCAGCGATGTATGAATCCCAATCTTTGATTGCTTCTTCTACATCAATGCCCGCTTTTTCGAATACGTCGGTACGGTAGTACATAACACCGGGACCTAGGTCGACAGGAATGCCGTACATGTCGCCGTCAGCGCCTTTACCTTGTGCCCATGCGTATGGTGCGAATCGTTCTTCGTATTTATCTGCACCGTAGTTTTCAGACAGGTTAACTAGGCCGCCAGATCCAACAAATGGACCAATTTTCTCAACGTCGACAACAATCACATCACCGGCACCAGAGCCCGTTGCAAGGTTCGTTGTGAGTTTCGTGTGGTGGTCACCGTGGTTGTTCATAAGGTAATCAACTTTAATCCCCGTTTCCTTTTCGAAATCAGGCAGTAATACCTTCAGGCTGCTATCGAAATCAGGGAAACCGTCGAAACGAATTTCTTTGTCTGCTGCATTTGCAGCTGTTGTACCTAATCCTAAAGCAACCGCGCATGAAAGCGCTAAGGTCTTAAATTTCATGTTCTATCCTTAATATTTTTATAGGGTAACTGGTAAATCCGATACCGAGTTTCTAGTGACCAACGTCGGCAGCAATTTAAAGTTCACGTCATGTTTTATTTTTTTTAGCTTCTGTAGAGTGAGCTGTACTGCTTCAACGCTCATCTCTTCAATAGGGAAATTAATGGTGGTCAAACTAGGGGTCAGATAGCGCGCGAAGATGGTGTTATCGAAGCCCACCAGTGATACATCTTTAGGAACAGACAGCCCCTCTTGATGCAGCACCTCGAAGGCGCCAAATGCCATGTGGTCATTCGAAGCAAATACTGCTGTGAAATGACACTTACGATTAATCAGCTTCTTCATAGCACTGATGCCCGTCTCTTCAGTAAAGCCCGCTTCCGAGACTAATGCTTCATCGTATGGCACACCCGCTTCTTCCAAGGCCTTTCGATACCCCTGCAAACGCCCCCTAGCATCTGCTTTATCTAAAGGCCCGGTAATACACGCGATATCTGTATGTCCCTTTTGCAAAAGATATTGAGTAGCGAGTAGCCCCCCGACTTCGTTATCAATATCAATGCAACTCATCGCCATTTCTGGGATGAAGCGGTTAATTAAAACCACAGGGGTCCCCTGTTCTTCCAATTCAATTAAATAGTCATCACTGAGCAGTTGAGTATGAAGAATCAAAGCATCGACACGACGCCCCAACAGAAACTCCACCGACTCGCGCTGCCCTTGTTCGGTGTTCGAACCCGCTGTAACCACTGCGTGGTAACCGAAGCGGCGTAGGTTTTCCTCTATGCAATGCAAGATGCCTGAATAGAAAGATCCGCCCAGTTCTGGAACAACAACACCCACACTTCCGGTACGACTTGAAGCCAAAGCCTGAGCGATAGAGTTCGGGCGATAACCCAGCTCTTTGATCGCCTTTTCAACCTTTAACTTCTTGTCGTGGCTCACTCTACTGGTGCCGTTAATCACTCTAGACACTGTCGCTTGAGACACACCTGCATGCTCTGATACGTGTTTAATTGTTGCCACTCGAACCTCGATACTTCATTAGCTTGTAACCGCTTACAAAACGATTATTAAGAAATTACGTTTTAGTTGAAGTGAGTGTCATCACACTAAACTTGGAGGTAAAAAGGCTGGATTTGGAAATCTTGAAAGCGCTTACAGATTCACTTCACACCATGAAACTGTTTCATGAGATTCTTGCTCACCTTATCAAAACAGCACTCGGTTACTTGCTCCCAAAGTGCTAACAAGCATGCATAAACTCCGTTTTCAAAAAGCACGATTCGGTGATGAACCTGCAACAGGCGGTAATATACAGAGCAAAATTGACCCTATTATTTCAGTGGCTATGCGAAATTGTATGGGAACATTTCATAGGCACTTCTAATTCTCTTTCCAGAACCCGAAACTTGAAACAACAACGCCCAGCAAAGGCTGGGCGTGAAACATTGAAAAACTTAGAGTCGCCTTTAAACCTCGTTTTCTGATTGCTCCGCGAGCTTAAACTCTTGAGTTAGTGAGAACTGCTGCTGCGACATGGTTTCAAGCTGTTGACCATGAGAAAACAAAACCTGAGATCGTTGTGAGTTATCTTCAGCCAAGATGTGTATCTGGCTGATATTTTGAGTGACTTGAGAGGCAACCACTTGATGCTCTGTCGTCGCGGTCGCAATTTGATGACTTCTTTGCTCTACTTCGTTGAGAAGATCAGACACCGTCGATATCGAGTGATTCACTTCGCCCGTTTGCTCAACACATTGAACCATCCCCACCACACATTGATTGATTTGTTCAACCGCCAGTTTAGAGCTAGTTTGCAACTGCTCGATCTTGTTGTGTATCTCTTGCGTCGAGGCATTGGTTTTCGCTGCTAACACTCGAACCTCATCCGCAACCACAGAGAAACCACGCCCTTGCTCTCCAGCTCGCGCCGCTTCTATTGCCGCATTCAACGCCAGTAGATTAGTTTGCTCAGAGATCCCAGATATCACATCCAAAATGGAGCCAATGCTGGCACTTTCGCTTTCGAGCTGGCCAATGGTCGCTGTTGATTCTGCTAACTTACGCTCTAAACTGCCCATTAACTCGACGCTTTTATCCATGGTCTTCTGACCAGCACAGGAACTCGACACCGCTTCGGTTACAAGCGTTAGCGTTTGATTAGCGGCTTGAGTTATTTCGGTCACCGAGCACTCGATCTGCTCCATAGCTGTTGCCACCATCACGGTCTGATTGGTTTGGTCTTGCATCGCCTCGCTCAATGAACGGCTCGTGCTTTGATTCTCTATGGACGCCTCTTTTAAGCACGTCGACGAATAACGCATGTTCTCAATCATTTGAGTCAGATGACTGATCACTAAGTTGACCTTGTCGCTCACTGAGCCGAACTCATTATTGGCTTGATACTGCACCATCGCGCTCAAGTCTTTATTGGCAACTTGGTCGAGTGCACTTTGTAGCAGCTTGCTTGGTTTACGGATACCTTTGGCAATATTCAACCCGATCAACAGAGCAATAAGCACGGAAGCAAGTGCAATAAAACCCTGCATCACAAGGGCTTGCTGTGAAGAGTCCATCGATTCGTGATACAGGCGTGTCGCGGTGTCTTCCGCGTACATAGAAAGCTCATCAAAGTGACTTAACTGTTGATCGATTAGCTGTTCAATTTCCTGCTTTTGAAGGGAGATAGACTCATCGAGTTTGACGGTTTCTTTATGGGTAGCGACTGAGCCACTGGCTGAAAACGCGTGTGAAGCGAGCAACGATAAAGACTGTTTACTGCGGCGCAGCAAAGATGAATCCAGATTATCTAAACCTGCGACCGCTTGTTCGAATCGCTCTTTGCGACTTTGTAGGCGACGCTCTACCCCACGAACCTCCGAAGATGTTTGCAGTGAAAACGCTTCGTTGGCTTCCGCGGCAATCAAACTCAATTGCACCAACAAAGCTTCGACTGCCTTTTGTGTCTGCTCTGAATCTGCACTCGCGAGTTGATTCACCAAAGTATTATTGAGCTGTCCAACCACAGATTGAAATTGCGCTTGTCCCATCGAACCGAGATCTTTGCTATCCAAATACTCAACATAAAGCTCTAATACCTGCTCTATCTTATCGATAGTCAACAAACCTGTTTGAGTGATGTTGTTAAGCATGGCTTCCATTTGTGAACCAGCTACGCCCTTACCTTCGAACCAGTTCAATTGCTGCTGATATAGCTCGATGTTGTTTAAGACGGTTTGTTTCAGTGGCTCAAGTTCATCAATATAGTTAGCGGATAAGTAGGGTGTGGTGCTGCGATTAATGTCCAGAAATCGGATGGTTAACGTTGAAGATTGAAGCATTAATGGCGTAGCTTGCTGGGTGATGTTTTCGATTCGAGTGGTGATGTCTTTATTGCTACTGATGCTTAACCATGCAGAACCCAGCATGATCACAATCAGTACGAAGAAACCTAAATAAACTCGAGACACGATGGAAGAAAGTCTCATAGTAAATCCCTGATCTAGTGGCGAAAAAAAGGGCACAAAAATGTGCCCAAGAATGGAGTTAATTGAAACGTGCCCTAATCAATCTGCCTTTAGGGCTAAAATGGACAGTATTTACGTACTATTGAAAAGCATGGATATTCGAAAGCATGGCTCTTTGAAAATATGCCGAATTCAAAGAGCCGCTCTTTCTATATCGGTGATTACCACCAAGCTTCAAACATTGCGCCGAACGACAATGTGTCAACATTCGTTGTCTTCACTGTGTTGCCTTTGGTTTCTACATCACCCACGGTTGTGTAGAAGCGCAGCATTGGACGGCTCCAAGGTAAGCCACCTAGAGAAACGTTTTGAGAAAGCGTTACTTTCCATGCGTTCTCTTGACCGTCGTCATCGTAATCAACCATGCCGTAGCCAGCTTCTAACCATGTAGAGTGAACATCATCCCATTGGTACTGTGGACGAACGATACCCGCGTATTCAGTATTCTCGCGATCTAAGTCTGAGCCAGAATTGTCTTTGTAAGACACTAAGTAATCAATGATGAACTGTTCAGATGCCGCGTAGCTACCCTCAACACTTGCATACAAAGTCTGGTAATCACCTTTAAGGTCATATACCGATGAATCTGCACCGTCACCATACTTAACAACCAACTTGTTAGAATCGCCTAGCCCAAGAGTCGCACCCACAAGGTAGGCCGTTTCATCACTGACTTTTTGTCCTTGAGTCACGACAGGCTGCATTGAATCTGTCACTGGATCGTATACGTACTCAGTCGTCGTAGACGTATCCGCTTCGCTCGATGCAAAACCGTAGTTCGCGTAAAAATCCAGATTACCAATACCTGCGTCAATACTATGTAGCTTCGCTGTCACGGCGTATCGGCCATTGTCATTTACGAGGCCGCCTTTCACTTGGCCAACAAAGCCCATATCTAGCTTAGCGCCGCCGAAATCTAGGTTGTTAAAGCCAGCGCCTTGACCATCGTGTGTCATCCAGAAGTAATCGTTCAAACCTTGTTGCGGACGTTGATGGAAGTCGCGACCAGCCCACATATAAAGTTCTGGTTGGCTTTCAAATACGTTAGTTACACCTGCGTACATTTTTTTCATACTCAGGCCGCCGTCGTCAGCCCAAGCGTCTGCTTCCCAGTGGTCAGCCATGAATACGATGTCCCAAATCGCACCATTGTCAGCTTGGAAAAGCTTAGCTAGCTGAACCTCACCACCATTAGCTTCGTTACCCAAACGACCGACAGAACGACCTGTTGTACCGATGTCTACGTAACGCTCATCACCGCTCTTGTAGTGAGCGCCGTAACGAGCATAACCAGAGAAGACGATGCCATCTGGAACCTTAGTTTCTGCTGTTAAAACTGCGGGCTGTTGATCATTAACATAATCAATATCCACAACCTTAGATTCTAACTCTTGGATTCGTTTTTCTAATGCTTCGATATTAGTATCAGCAGCAAAAGAAGAGAGTGAAGCAAGCGATGCCGCCACTGCGACCGTTATTGGCAAAAGCTTAAATTTTTGCATTGTATTTCCCTATTATTTTTTTGAGTTTTCATCGAACAGGGAAATATTAAGCAATGAAAGAGTTGAAAAGTTGGTCGCTGTTCACACTGATAAATCAGCTTAAATGCCATGAAACTTTTAGAAAACCCATGACTAAAACTACTGACTTTAGATCAACAGGTTATAGTGAAAAATGCGTAAAATATCAGCTTGAAATCGCTTTCATTTCATCAGTAATGGTGGCGGCTATCACGTAAAAGGGTGCCGAAAAGCAAAGAGAACGAGGTGTGAATTTGATTGGTTTTCATATATATGAAAAACCTCAAAATCTAAGGCAGATTTTGAGGCTTTTTGGTCTGAGTTAAATACCCAGTTATCTAAAATCAAGTATTCGCTACAATGAATCTAGGGACTCTATTCCCATATTGAACAGGGTAAATGCGTAGATATCAGCAGTAAGATCGATAGCTTTACTCAGCGGCATACCTGCCCCATGCCCTGCATTGACGTCAATACGGATCATCACTGGCACGCCACCTTCATGCTTATCTTGCAGCTCTGCAATGAATTTATAAGAGTGAGCAGGTACCACGCGATCATCGTGATCGGCTGTAGTAACCAATGTCGCAGGGTAATCCGCGCCGCGCACCACATTATGAACCGGAGAATAACCAAGCAGGTATTCAAACATCTCTTTATTCTGCGCTGACGTGCCGTAGTCGTACGCCCAGCCTTCACCAGACGTGAATGTGTGGTAACGCAACATGTCCAACACACCAACCGCAGGTAAAGCTACTTGGAAAAGCTCTGGCCTTTGAGTCATACAAGCGCCTACCAGCAAGCCTCCGTTAGAGCCGCCGCGAATCGCTAACTTATCGCTGCACGTGTAGTTTTCTTCGATTAAGAACTCCGCAGCAGCAATGAAGTCATCAAATACATTCTGTTTTTGTTGTTGTGTACCCGCTTTGTGCCACGCCTTACCGTATTCGCCACCACCACGTAAGTTCGGCACTGCATACACACCACCCAGTTCCAGCCAACTGCCCACCGTTCCCGAGAAGGAAGGGGTTAGGCTAACGTTAAAGCCACCATAGGCGTACAACATGGTTGGAGTATTACCATCTAACACTAATCCCTTCTTATAAGAGATAAGCATCGGAACCTTGGTGCCATCCTTCGAGGTATAGAAGACTTGTTTAGACTCAAATTGATCCGACTCAAACGGAGACTCAGAACGTTGGTAGATTTCAGATCTTCCAGATTCAACATCAAAAGAGAAAATCGTTGGCGGCGTTACATAGTTGGTAAAGGTGTAATAAAGCTGAGTTTGCTCGTTTTTTCCACCTAAGCCACTGGCCGTTCCCAGCCCAGGCAAATGAATTTCACGAACTAGATTGCCTTGGTAATCTAGCTGCTCAATCTTAGACACCACATCCACCATGTAGTGAGCAAACAAGTAGCCACCACCCGTGCTGATCTCTAAAGGCTGTGGCTTTTCGGGAATGATATCGAGCCACTGTTGATTGCGAGTCTCAAAGCTCACCACCTTGCCATTAGGCGCATCAAGATTCGTATATAGAATGAAGGTCTCATCTTGGTTATCGATGAGATAAGTGTCGCTATCCACATGATCAATCAGCGTATTCAGCTTTTGCTCTGGTGAGTTTAAATCGATATAGAACAGTCTGTTACCCGATGTCGACTCTCGCCCTAGAATGATCAAGTAACGGTCATCTTCGGTGGTGTAGCCTGATACATAGCGGTGCTGCTCGGCGTTGTTCTCACCAAAAACCACTTTGTCGCTAGCTTGCTCTGTACCCAACTCATGGAAGTAAAGTTTGTGCTGTTCGGTACGTGCAGAAAGCTGGCTGCCGTCTGGCTTGTCGTAACTAGAGTAATAAAAGCCGCGATTACCTAACCAAGAAATACCGGTAAATTTAGCGTCTGTGATTTCGGCTTCAAGCTGCTGTTTAGTCTCGGTATCGATAACAAAAATCTTGCGCCAGTCGCTACCACCCTCTGAAATACTGTACGCCACTAGGCTGTAATCTTTAGAAAACGACACCGAACCCAGTGATGTGGTGCCATCTTCCGAGAAAGTGTTAGGATCTAGGAAAATTTCTTCTTGTTGCCCTTCTTTGTGACGATAGAGAATGCTGTGATTCTGCAGGCCATCGTTCTTATAGAAATAGGTGTGCTCACCTCGAACAAACGGCTGCGAGCTCTTTTTGTAGTCTTGCGCTTTCGCTAATCGCTCTCGCAGTTCAGCGCGATACGGAATTTGAGCAAGGTAATCGAACGTGACCTCATTTTGGCTCGCCACCCACTGCGCGGTTTCGTCGCTTCTATCGTCTTCTAACCAGCGATAAGGGTCTTCAACTATGTGATCAAAATAGTCATCGCTGACGATCTGTTTGTTGGTGACTGGATATTGATACTCTTTTAAATAGCTCATCGTGATCCTTATTAAAAATAATGTGAAATCGTCAGGTAACGCGTTCTGATGTGTTCAATCAATAACTTAATCTTATTCGGTGGCTGGCGCGTAAAGGGGTACACCGCATAAATACCTAGCTTCTTGCCGACTAAATCAGGGAATATATCCACCAGCTGGCCGTTACGAATGTCGTGATAAACCAAACAGCGCGGTACATACGCGACCCCATGACCGCCCAACGCGGCTTTTCTTAATGCCGTCGCATTATCGGTAGAAAAAGAGCCCGAGACGCGCACGATGTATTTATCGTTATCAGTAAAGCCATCTTTACTATGCAGAAATTGCCACTCACTGGCACCCGTTGTTTGATAAGCGTATTGCAGACAATTGTGCTCAACCAAATCCTTGGGCTGCATCGGCTTACCATTCTTGGCGATATAAGACGGAGAAGCACATACCACCCATTGAGAGTCCAAGATATGACGGGCAATTAAGCTGGAGTCTTCCAAGTAGCCGGTTCTAATCACTAAGTCGAGGCCATCATCAACCAGATCCACAAAGCGATTGTTAAGAGACATATCGACCGTTAAACCTGGGTGCATATTACAAAACTCGGCAACAGCGTCTGCGAGAATCAAATCTCCGGAGATAGTAGGCACTGACATTTTGATATGACCACTAACATTTTCACCAAAGCCTGAAACTGCGTCCATAGCCTCTTGAGCCGCCTGCTTCACATTTTTGGCTCCGTGTAACATTGCCTTACCAGCCTCGGTAAGCGTCAATTTACGCGTGGTTCGATATAATAGCTGCACGCCAATCTCTTCTTCCAAACGCGCAATTCTCTTACTAACTACCGAATTTGTAAGGTTATTTTGCTCTGCCACCTTACTAAAACTGCCCAGCTCTACTACCTGTGAAAATAGGATCAAATCGTCTGCTCGCATTTGATTATGCCAATTTTGGAATTAATTATTTTCATTATTTCCCTATATCAATAAAAAATAAAGGGGTAAATTCACGCCAAATTAACAAAACAATTACAAAAACAGCTTTTGCAATCACATCGGTTACAAATAAAGCGACTCTAATTACAACAATTGAATCCTCGAGATTCAGATTACACCTACAAAACTAATGACGTGTTATTCACTTCAAACATGAACGTTTGAAAACAAGTACGAGGAAGTACCCATGAGTGAAACTCTACTAGCATTATTGGCCTTTTCGCCAATAGTTGTTGCAGCGATTCTGCTGGTTGGCCTTAACTGGCCTGCAAAAAAAGCGATGCCAGTGGCATTTGCATTAACCGTTGCTATCGCCCTATTCGCATGGGATATGTCTAGCACTCGCGTGCTGGCTTCAGTATTCCAAGGCTTCGGCATTACCGTGTCGGTTCTCTGGATTGTGTTTGGCGCCATCTTCTTATTAAACACTTTGAAACACACCGGAGCTATCACCACCATCCGCAACGGATTTACTGACATATCAGCAGACCGTCGTGTTCAGGCAATCATCATTGCTTGGTGTTTTGGTTCATTCATTGAGGGCGCATCTGGCTTCGGCACACCCGCTGCAATCGCCGCTCCATTATTGGTTGCAATTGGCTTCCCAGCGTTAGCCGCGGTACTGATGGGCATGATGATTCAATCTACGCCGGTATCGTTCGGCGCGGTGGGTACACCTATCATCGTTGGCGTAAACAAAGGTTTGGATACGCACAACATCGGTGAAAGCCTGATTGCCAATGGTTCAACATGGGATGCTTACCTACAACAGATCACATCAAGTGTTGCAATCATCCACGCCTGCGTTGGTGTGATGATTCCTGTATTGATGGCGATGATGCTGACTCGCTTCTTCGGTAAGAACAAAAGCTGGACTGAAGGTCTTGATATCCTGCCATTCGCACTGTTCGCAGGTGCCGCTTTCACCATTCCTTACGCACTAACGGGTGTTTTCCTCGGTGCTGAGTTCCCATCACTGATTGGTGGTTTGGTTGGCCTTGCGATTGTTGTAACAGCAGCAAAACGCGGCTTCCTAGTACCTAAATCAAAATGGGATTTTGAGAGCGAAGACAAGTGGCCTGCAGAATGGCTAGGTTCTCTGAAAATCGACCTTGACGACAACAATCAAGGCCATAAGAAGATGAGCATGGCGATGGCATGGGCACCATACGTGCTGCTAGCGGTGACCTTGGTTGCGAGCCGCGTGAGCCCTGAATTCAAAGGCCTACTGAAGAGCGTTAGCCTATCGTTCAGCAACATCCTTGGTGAAACCGGTGTGAGCACTGCGATTCAGCCTCTGTATCTACCGGGCGGTATCTTGGTCTTCGTCGCGCTGGTTGCTGTTCTCATGCAATCTCGCAGCGCAACGCCACTGGCTAAAGCCTTCGGTGAATCGAGCAAGACTCTGATTGGCGCAGGCTTTGTGTTGGTGTTCACCATCCCAATGGTTCGTATCTTCATTAACTCTGGTGTGAACGGCGCAGATTTAGCAAGTATGCCCGTAACCACGGCAAACTTCGCAGCTGACCTCGTTGGTAGCGCATTCCCAGCATTGAGTGCAACGGTTGGTGCGTTAGGTGCCTTCATTGCAGGTTCGAACACAGTTTCAAACATGATGTTCAGCCAGTTCCAATTCGAAGTAGCGCAGACTCTGACTATCTCTAGTGCGGTGGTTGTTGCTCTACAAGCCGTTGGTGCAGCAGCAGGTAACATGATTGCGATTCACAACGTGGTAGCGGCATCAGCAACTGTTGGCTTGCTAGGACGCGAAGGTGCAACCCTACGTAAGACAATCATTCCAACGTTCTACTACTTGGTGATGACAGGCATCATCGGCCTAGTGGTTATCTACGGATTCAAAATGACCGACGCACTTATGTAAAACATAAGTCGTTCAAAAGCACTTGGCGTTAATACTCAATTCCCCGACAGCGACACCGTCTAATAAGACAGTTGATGAGTTCCGGGATGGATACTAGAGCACATCAACACCCATGGGTATTAACGCCATTTTCCCGAATTAAAGCAGCCCAAACCAAGCTCTCAAAGAAGAGCAACATCCCAAGAATTTAGGACTGAAATTATGATCATATCCGCATCGACTGATTACCGCGCCGCAGCAAAAGCAAAATTGCCACCGTTTCTTTTCCACTACATTGACGGCGGTTCTTACGGAGAACATACCCTACGCCGCAACACAGCCGATCTTGCAGAGATCGCGCTCAAGCAGCGTGTCCTCAATGACATGTCAGATCTGAATTTGGAAACTGAGTTGTTTGGCGAAAAGCTGGCGATGCCAATTGCCTTAGCACCAGTTGGCCTAACGGGCATGTACGCGCGACGTGGTGAAGTGCAAGCAGCAAAAGCCGCGGACAACAAAGGTATTCCTTTTACGATGTCGACGGTGTCGGTATGTCCAATAGAAGAGGTCGCACCTAAGATTGAACGCCCAATGTGGTTCCAACTTTACGTGTTAAAAGACCGTGGCTTCATGAAGAACGTTCTTGAACGTGCTAAAGCCGCTGGCGTCACAACACTAGTCTTCACCGTGGATATGCCCGTACCCGGCGCTCGCTACCGTGACATGCACTCAGGAATGAGTGGTCCAAATGCAGCAGTACGCCGCGTATTCCAATCTATGCGTCATCCTAGCTGGGCAGTTGATGTTGGCTTGTTAGGTAAGCCACATGACCTAGGCAATATCTCAACTTATCGTGGTTCTCCTACCAAACTGGAAGACTACATCGGTTGGTTGGGCGACAACTTTGACCCATCAATTTCATGGAAAGATCTAGAGTGGATCCGTGATTTCTGGGACGGCCCTATGGTCATCAAAGGCATTCTTGATGAAGAAGATGCAAAAGACGCCGTGAGATTTGGCGCAGACGGTATCGTCGTTTCAAACCACGGCGGTCGTCAGCTTGATGGTGTTCTATCAAGCGCTAAAGCATTACCTGCAATTGCAGATGCAGTAAAAGGCGACACTAAGATTCTGGTCGACTCTGGCATTCGTACTGGCTTAGATGTAGTGCGCATGATGGCGATGGGCGCAGATTGCACCTTACTTGGCCGCTCATTCGTCTACGCGTTAGCGGCTCAAGGACAAGCAGGCGTTGAGAACCTACTCGACCTGTACGACAAAGAGATGCGCGTTGCGATGACTCTAACTGGCGCCAAGACAATCAAAGACTTAACCCGTGAATCTTTGGTGGGGCTAGATTAAGTCCGTTGATTCACTGTAATGCTTTGGTCTACTTAGACCGAAGTTCAATCGGTGTCACAGCAATTCCACTGCCGTTGTGACACCGTTTAAGCACTGGAAAATAAAATAAAAAAACAAAAAAGCAAATCAGTGCCAAATAAGAAGCACAAGGAAGCAATGATGGAGACAAACACATCCCATGAGCGAGCAATAGACGCACAAGCTTATCAGCAGCTTGAAGCGATACTGGCTCAAAAAATAGAAACGGAACGCATTGTCACGCAAGAGGCAAAGCGATTGGCCTACGGCACCGATGCGAGTTTTTATCGCTTGGTGCCGAAAATGGTTCTAAGGCTTAAAAACTTAGACGAAGTGATATTCACCATTCAAAGCTGTCGCGAACTCGGCATTCACTTTACCTTCCGCGCCGCAGGCACCAGCCTGTCAGGACAAGCGGTTTCAGACTCGGTGCTCATCACCCTTACCGACGACTGGCGTGGTCATGAAATTGTCGATAACGGCAATCAGATCATTCTTCAGCCCGGTGTGATTGGTGCTGATGCCAACAAATACCTCGCCCCTTTCCAACGTAAAATCGGCCCAGATCCAGCTTCAATCAATACCTGTAAAATCGGTGGCATCGCGGCGAATAACGCCAGCGGCATGTGTTGTGGTACTGCGCAAAACTCGTATCGCACCGTTGAGAGCATGAAAATCGTATTGAGTGATGGCTCCCTGCTTGATACGGCTGACAACGCAAGTGTTGAGGCATTCAAGCAATCACATAAAGACCTGTTTGAAGGCATTGTCGAATTACATCAACAGACAGCGTCAAACCAAGAACTTGCAGACAGAATCCGCCACAAGTACCGCCTCAAAAACACCACTGGCTACGCTCTGAATGCCTTGGTCGATTACCACGATCCAATTGAGCTCATCAAACACCTGATGATTGGCTCAGAAGGCACGCTAGGCTTCATCGCAGAGATCACCTACAACACCGTTATCGAACACCCGAACAAAGCTTCGGCTCTGTTGGTGTTTGCTGACATCGAACAAGCAAGTAAAGCCGTTACTACGCTATCAAAAACACCAGTTGCTGCCGTTGAATTGATGGATGGCAGAGCACTGCGTTCAGTGGCTGATAAACCGGGTATGCCCGCCTTTATGCCTAGCTTGGATTTAGAAGCCGCGGCTATTTTGGTTGAATCACACGCCAGCTCCCAGCAGGACTTAGATTTACAATGTAAATCAATTTTGGATGCATTGACTGAATACACAATTGTTGAATCAGTCCCTTTCACGTCCGATCCGAAGACAGTCGCGACTCTGTGGGGCATCCGAAAAGGCATGTTCCCAGCAGTTGGAGCCGTTCGTGAAGTTGGCACAACCGTTATCATCGAAGACGTGGCTTTCCCTGTCGAA
This sequence comes from Vibrio sp. 10N.222.55.A1, assembly GCF_041473835.1. Classification (NCBI taxonomy): domain Bacteria; kingdom Pseudomonadati; phylum Pseudomonadota; class Gammaproteobacteria; order Vibrionales; family Vibrionaceae; genus Vibrio; species Vibrio sp. 10N.222.55.A1. Next base: position 36,015 of record NZ_JBFRSX010000015.1, read on the forward strand.
AACCTCGCTAACGGTATTCGAGAGCTACAAGAGCTGTTCGACAAATACGACTACAGCGAAGCGATCATTTTTGGTCACGCCCTCGAAGGCAACCTGCACTTTGTATTTACTCAAGGCTTCGACAGTCAAACAGAAATCGATCGCTACGGCGGTTTCATGGACGATGTTGCCGAGCTGGTTGCGGTGAAATACCAAGGTTCTCTAAAAGCAGAGCATGGTACTGGTCGTAACATGGCGCCTTATGTGGAATTGGAATGGGGCAAAGACGGCTATGCCTTGATGCAACAGATCAAAGCGCTGTTTGATCCAGAAAGACTGCTCAACCCCGGCGTTATCATCAACGACAACCCGAATTCACACATCACCAATTTGAAGCCAATGCCTGCTGCCGATGACCTTGTCGACCGCTGTATCGAGTGTGGCTTCTGTGAGCCTGTTTGTCCGTCTCGTACCTTAACTCTATCGCCACGCCAACGTATCGTGCTGTACCGCGAGTTACAACGCCGCCGAGCTGCGGGTGAAGAGATAGAAGCAAGCGAACTAGAGAAAACCTTTGAATACCAAGGCATTGATACCTGCGCCGCAACCGGCCTGTGTGCCGAACGTTGTCCAGTGGGAATCAACACCGGTGATTTGATTAAAAAGCTTCGTATTGCCAAGTACGAGAAATTTACGCCAATCGCTAAGTGGACAGCGGATCATTTCTCGACCACCACTAAGCTGACCAAGGCTGGCCTCAAAACCAACCAAGTGGCGAGTAAGGTTCTGGGCGCCAACACGGTCGGCAAGCTTACCAATAGCCTACGCTCAGTGACCAAAGGCGCGACACCGATTTGGATGCCAGAGATGCCGCAATCCAACAATCACTCCCTCACGGCTTCACCAATGACAGCCGAAACATCGAACAACGCGAAGAAAGTGGTTTACCTCCCTTCGTGTGCCAGTCGAACCATGGGGCAACAAAGTGATGCGGGCGACCAACGTCCTCTTACTGAAGTGACCATGTCTTTGCTCAACAAGGCAGGATTCGAGGTAATTCTACCGAAGAAGCTAGATGACCAATGCTGTGGTATGCCTTACGACAGCAAAGGAATGACCGACTTAGCACAGTCGAAGGCTCAGCAGTTGGAAGAAGTGCTATGGCAAGCCAGTCGTCAGGGTGAATACCCAATATTGATGGATACCAGCCCATGTGCTAAACGCAGTATTGAACAGTTCACCAAGCCATTAGAGGTGTTAGAGCCAACAGGGTTTGTGAATCAATATTTGCTTGAACATCTGACGCTTGAGCCGCTACAAGAAACCGTGATGCTGCATGTCACGTGTAGCTCTCGTCGAATGGGCTTAGAAGGCGCGATGTTAAACCTTGCTAAAGCGTGTACCGAAGAGGTGATTGTTCCAGAGCATATTCAATGTTGTGGTTGGGCAGGTGACAAAGGCTTCACTACACCAGAGCTGAATGAGGCGGCGGTACACCCACTCAAGGAACAAGTGCCGAGCAACTGCACTCGTGGCTTTAGTAACAGCCGAACCTGTGAGATCGGTTTATCACACCACAGTGGCATTCCGTATCAATCAATCTTGTACTTGGTGGACGAAGTGGCGCAGTAGATCCACTCATACTGCGAGCAACGTGCTCTAGCTTAAAACGAAAAATGGCAGCCCAATCAGGCTGCCATTTGTTTATTCGATTTAAAACGTATTACCGAGCTAGATATTGCTGAGCTAGCGGCTACTGAGCTAAGCGCACCAACTCTTCTGGCGAGTAGTGTTCTGCTTCTGCGCCTTTGGCGATTAAGTCGATCACTTGGAACTCGTTCATGTCACCAAACTCTTTGGTTAAGTAATCACGGAACGCTTTCTCGTTCGGCCATTTGCCTCGCACGATATAGCCATCTTCCTTATCGAAATCTTCCGTCTCAAAGAAAGAAAAGTCGGTCATACCAATATTGTGGCAATACAAAACGAGATACATGTTGAATCCTTAACGCTGAACACTTAACTAGGCTAAAAACCGGTCGACAACCGATCCGAAAGCCAATTCTAAAAAACAGGCCTAAGGTTACAACATAAAAAGCAAATCGAACACTCAATCGAATAGCACGTCGAAAACTTAAGCAGCCTGTTCTTTTTCGTTAATCATCAAACATCATGTTAATGGCCGCACCTAACAGAATCAGCCCAATGATTGGCCCCATTACTGCCAATGGTGCGCGCTCGATGTAAGGCAGGTTCTCTGCGATCATCAAACCCCATTCAGGTGTTGGTGGCTTTGCCCCTAATCCGATGAAGCTCAGCGAGGTCAGACTTAGAGTGATAACCGGTAGCCTCAACATCGCGTGTCTTAGCAAAGGTGGCAACACGTAAGGAAGCAGATAGAAGCGGAAGATTCTGAGCTTGCTCGTGCCCCACAAAGGCGCGAGATGAGTATAAGGCTGAGCCTTTGCTTCCACGATTAAACTTGAGCAGTGCGCCGCTAGCGGCGCCCACGACACCAATACAATCGCGATTAATGCGCTGTTCGGATTCATCCCCGTTAAGCCTGCAACAAGCAAGCCTGCAATGATGTATGGGATACCCTTAGTGATCTCGATAAGGCCTTGGCTAAAGCGGGTGTTGAAACCCATGATGATGCCCGTCACCAAGCTCAAGAACGTTGCCAATATGCCGGCTTGGAAGGTCGCAATCATACCAGAACCAATTCTCGCCAGTAGGTCTCGACCAATGCCATCTGCGCCCAAAGGTGCTTGCCAACTCGGTGATGCCAAGCGTGCGAATTGGCTAGTGTATGGGTCTCGGAATGCAGCCCATACAACGATAGCAATTATGAAAGAGAAGATCGCAAAAGCAGTGACACGCTTTGCGCGGTTCTGGGTAAAACGAAACGAAGAGTGGCTACTGATGAGCTTGCCGCTTTTCAGGCTGTGGCCAAGAATCAATTGCTGAACAAACAAGCTCATGCTGCTCACGGCAATTGAAAATAGCAGCAATACCAATAAGCCGCCCTGCAGAATTGGTAAATCTTGCGCCTTAGCTGCGCCTAAGATCATGCGCCCGATACCCGGAATCGAGAAGATAAGCTCAACCGCGACCGCGCCACCAGTCAAACCAATCACGATCATCGCGATTTGTGGGATCAGGCTGCTCAGCGCTCTTTTCAGCGCAAAGCGAATAATTTGGTTGGAGTGAACATTGGCACTGAGCCAGGTGATCACCCAAGGTTCATTTAAAACGCGTTGTAAACTGTCTCTGAGTAGGCGACTAAACAGACCACTGGCAGGCAATGCAAGCGCTAAGCTCGGTAGCCAGATGTCTTGCCAACCTTGCCAACCATACGGCGGCAGCCAACCTAACCAGATAGAGAACACCAGTATTAATACCGAGGCCACTACGTACTCTGGCAACGATATTAATACCGTACTTAAACTGCTGTAGCTCTGCCCCAGCTTGCCCTTCTTCCAACTGCGTAAGGTGGCAAGCAGGCCTGCACCACACAGTACGAAAGTCATCACCAATCCGCTAGACATCAAAAACAGAGACGTAGATGCTGTTTTTTGAATGCTTAATGCAACCGAGGAACCATCAATCCATGATTCACCTAGATCACCTGAAAAAGCACTTCCTACCCAGTCGAGCAGGCGCTCAATAGCTGAACGGTCAAGCTGAAGATCAGCGCGTACCGCCGCTAAAGCTTCAGGCGTAAGCAGGTGTTGTTGCCCCGCCCTAGCCCGCAGAATAGATTGGCTTGGATCGACGCCTGCAATGTCAGGCATCAAACCAACAAGAATCACCACCACAATCAGTGAGGCGATTCTTGATAGCCAAGGCGTCAAGATAAATAGAGTTCGACGCAGAGTCTCAGCAGATAACATTTATTTAGTTAGCCTGTGTTGCCGGGTTAACTTGTGTCGTTTGATCAACCAAGCGACGTTCACTTGGGTCACGAACGACATTGCTTACACGCTCACTTTCACCTTGAATCACACGTTCGTGAAGCAGCGGGATAGCCGCGAAATCGTTAAGGATTTTTTGTTCAGCTTCGATGATCGCTTGCTGACGCAGCGCACCTAGCGGTTGTAGGTCAGCGTGATTCAGTGCTTTATCTACCTCTTGAGAACAGAACTGGCCAAGGTTGAATGAACCCTTACAACCAAAGTCGCTCATCATGTAAGCCACTGGGTCACCCGAATCTAGAACCGTTGCACGAGAAAGGATAAACGCGTCGAACTTACCAGATAGCGCATCGTTCTCGATCTGAGCGTATTCACGAATATCCAGCTCAACCTTGAAACCAGCCGCTTCAAGTTGTTGCTTCAGTAGCGCTGCCACTTCTGGAAGCTCTGCACGGTCGGTAAAGGTACCGATAACAATACTTTCACCGTTTGCTTTTAGCGTTTTGTCGATTGCTTGACCTTCAGGTCGGATCGGCTCAGCCCAAGCAAGTGCAGGACCTAATAGGCCTTGTGCGATGTCCGCGTGGTTTTCATAAACAGTATTCACGATTTGCTCACGGTCTACCGCAGCCGCCGCTACCTTACGCAAGTTAATATCGCTGAATACGCCTGACTTGTTATTTAAGTAAAGCGTATTGGTACGAGGCATCGCCACTTCATAAAGTAGGTTCGGATCAATGGTCGCGATTTGTGAAACGGGTACTGCTTCAACGATGTCTGCTGTACCTGTTCTTAGAGCTGCAGCGCGAGCAAAACCGTTAGGGACGTATTCTGCAATCACAGATTCAACTTGCGCTTTTTCACCCCAGTAGCCATCGAAACGTTTTAGCTTCGCGCTGGTTGTACCGTTAATTTCAGTCAACTCAAACGGGCCCGTACCTGCACCCATTGGACTAACTCGACCATCTTCTTGGTACGCGCTTGCTGCAAGAATCGCTAATTGAGGGCTTGATAAACGACTTGGTAGAAGAGGGTCATCAAAGCTGGTTTTGATCTCTACGCGGTAGTTGTCCATTGCTTTCACTTCTAGCTCTACGCCATCTAGGATGCGTGGCTTAGGTGCCGCTTCCAACGCTTTCTGTAGTGAGTTCACAACAGACTCTGCCGTTAATGTAGAGCCATCGTGGAATTTAACACCTTGGCGAACCGTGAATTGCCAAGTCAGTGGATCAACGTGTTTCCAATCCGTTGCTAGCATAGGTTCTGCTTCTGAGGTTGGGCTCAGGTTAACCAGAGTTTCTGCTGTGCTCCAACGAGATAACTTAAAAGCGTCATCAGAAAGTGGCGATAAACCCGTTCTTGGTGGTTGCATCATCGCAACTCGAATTTCAGATTTTACTACGGCATCGCTAGACCCTGGTTGAGAGTCAAAACAGCCCGTCAAAGGCAGAGCCAACGCAAGCGTGCAAGCCAGTTTGATTGAATTAAAACGCATAATTATTTTTTCTCTGTAGCTGTATTTTTTTTATAAATAAGGTTGTGTTTAACAAGTAGATTTCGAAAGAGGCTGAGACTCGATCAGCATCTGAGTCGCAGGATGAGCAGGTTTACTCATCACTTGATCGGTCGGTCCGTGCTCCACCATTTCACCATGGTCGAGTACCAGTATTTCTTCACAAAGGGCTTTTGCGGCACCTAAATCGTGAGTAACCAAAATAAGGCGCATATCGCGCTTCTTTTTTAATGAATTAACCAAGTCCAACAACCTTTGGCGATTCACTGGGTCAAGGCTGGCAGTAGGTTCATCGGCCACCAGCACTGCGGGTCTAACGACAAGAGCCCGAGCAATAGCCACACGTTGAGCTTGACCTGTAGAAAGCTGATTAGGTTTCAGTAAGAGCAAACTGGCAGGCAATCCAACGTCTGAAAGCGCCTCTTCAATGATGGCTTCATGATTACCCGAAACATCTAAGTTACTTAGAGGTTCGGCTAAGATCTGTCGAACGGTATAGTAAGGGTTGAGGCTAGTGTGGGGCTCTTGAGGCACCAATTGAATCAAGCGACACACCGTTGCTTGCGCTTTGCTATCGCGAATTGGGAGCGAATAACCGAACAAGTTTATTTGACCAACGGTTGGCGCTTTAAGGCCAAATAGCAGTTCAATTAACGTTGATTTACCGGCACCAGAACGCCCAACAATTGCTAGGCTTTTGTCTTCAACATTAAGGTCTATGTTCTGTAGCGCTTTGAACGCTTTACCACCCAACCAACTTGGTACGGAGTAGTAGTGAACACTCACATTGTCGAACTTAATCTCTATCGGTGTTTGTGTTTCTGAATCAGTCACTGGCATTAATGGCGAGGCTTCTGAGTTTAGTGATAAGGTCGAGCTCATTCGATTAAGTCTCTCAATGAACAGCAGAAAGCGTGAGAGCTCGACTCAAGTGCATGTTTCGGTGCACCGTAAGCCACCACACCACCATCATCGATGACTAACAGCTTGTCACATGCCAACGCGCTATGCAGGTCATGGGTGATGAGTAAACCACCAATTTGACGCTGTTTAACATTGTGTCGAATCAGCTTAAGTATCTCTTGCTCTGTCACCGGATCTAACGCACTGGTTGGTTCATCGGCGATGATAATATCGGCGTTACTCAGCAAGCCAATCGCAATACACACACGTTGGCGTTGCCCACCCGAAATTTGGCTCGGGTACAACGGCAAGATGGTTTCTGGATTAGGAAAACCAAGTTGATTCAGCAACTCGGTAATTTGAATTTTTTCTTTTGATTTAAGCTTAGTGCGAGTTCCCGTCAAGGCAAGGCAGAGTTGACCTTCTATTGAAACCAGAGGGTTCAAAGCTTGAAGCGCATCTTGGAAGATAACTGCGGGGCGCTGTGTGGCAGTTCTTTGCAACATAGGCAAACCACATACCGCTTCACCAGACAGAGAAATATGACCTTCAACCTCGACCGTTTCTGGCAGAAAACCCGCAATCGCACGTGAAAGCATCGACTTACCAATGCCTGACGGTCCCATGATCGCCAACAGCTCACCTCGATAAACATCGAAGTGGATATCTTGGAAAAGGGTTCTCGAAGAGGTTTTGATCGTTAGGTGGTCAACAGACAAAAGTGGGGTGTTCACGCAGATACTCACAGATAGATGTTATAACATAACAACATTATCATTTAGCTGAGGCGATGAAAAGCGGACATTGAACTGTATCGCGTTTTACTTACAATTTTATTGACCATTTATAGTGAGTCATTACATACAAAAAAGCACTCACTAAATTTATCGTGTAAAAATAGTAAAGCGCTTTCATAAAATATTACAGGTGGTGATTAGGTTACTTAGTTAATGGCACCATGAGCGGTATCTTCGACTGGGTAACACTTCTGCTTAACTTGTGCGATGAACGGATACAGGAACGCAATACGCCCAAGATAGAACAGAGTAAACGCCAACCACAAACCATGATTACCCCAAATATCGACGGTGAATGCCTGTACCGCTAAGAATACCAACAAAGTCTCGATGCTTGAGTCTCTAACCGGACGCGTGGTTCCCGTTCCGGTAAAGATGCCGTAAACCGTTAAGCCAAAGCCAGCCACTAGCGGGAACACAATCAGCCACGGGGCCATCTCTTGGTACAGCGTGACCAGCGCTGGAATATCGGTAAACAAGAAAACAATCATGTCTTTGAATATCAGGGTTAAAAGCGTCAGCGCAGCAATGAAACCTGCCGTCCATTGGAAGTTAAGCCTTAAAACACGATCAAGCATTGAAGGGTTCTTCTGTCCTACCGCCTTACCTGCAAACACACTCGATGCGTTGGCAATACCATCAAACATATAGCTGACAATGAAGGTCACCTGCATCAAGATCGCGTTAGCCGCTAGAACATCGGTACCCAGTTTAGAGCCAGTACGCGCCATCATGTTGAAGAACACCAAGATACAAATGGTGCGAAGCAATAGATCGGTATTCGAAGAGATGATTGTCGATAGGTCTTTCTTGGTCATCTTCGAGCCTTGCAAGAACTCAGAGATCGAAATATTGCTGGTCTTCATCACCAAGGTCACACCAATCGCAAAGGTGGTAACTTGTGCAATCAAACTTGCGTAAGCCACACCTGCGACACCCAAATCGAAATAAAGTACAAACACCGCATCCAAGACAATGTTCAACACATTACCAAACACTTGTGTATAAAGAACGTCTTTGGCTTTCGCCTGTCCCATTAACCAACCAATAATGGTGTAGTTAAGCAACACGAAAGGCGCGCCATAAATCAAAATACTGAAGTAGATATGCGCGTGCTCGGCTACATTGGCTTCAGGCTCTATCACCCACATTGCGCCTTGCCAGATGAGTGGTTGTATCAAGATAAAGATCAAACCCACTAAACCAGACAGCACAAACGGACGCATCAAGCTACCCGCCAAATCAGTGCGGTTTCCCTTACCCAGTGCCATCGCACTTTGGCCCGTGGTACTGACACGGAAAAAACCAAACAACCAATACATGGTGTTCATAATGATGGTGCCGATCGCTACGCCACCAATCAATTCAGCAATACCAAGTTGGCCAATAACAGCGGTATCCACAGCACCTAACAGAGGTTGTGTCACCGTTGAGATGATGAAAGGGAAAGCGATTTTCAGATAATCTTTGTGGGTAATGGTCATATTCTATCGGGTGATATTAAGAACTATTTGCAATTAGAACGAAATGCTATCGTTTAATCCGTACGTTGTCATCATTTACTTAGAGTAGATTATCAACAAAGCATCTTTATCTTAGGCCAACTGCATAAAATCGTTAGCTGCTATTGGTTGTGCTAATTTGTCTCAACAAAAGATCAAAGTCTGGTTCAACAAAACAGCACAACCATCGATTAGTAAAAGCTCACGGGAAGGTAAAAATCGAGTTCGAATATTTCATCACTATTAAGAAAGTGATTCTGATGATAATGCACATACGCGGGAGTCGAGCGCTGTTTGAAACCAGATGTGGGTAGCCACTTTTCTAACACCATACTGATCTGTGGTAGCAGCTCACCATAGCGGCCATTCAGTCGAAACACCGCATGCAAGCCTCCTGGGATCACCATCTGGTTCACGATACTGCGATACTTAATCGGTTCATCAATCGCGATACACGCGACATAACGACACTGATCCATCTCAACCCAAGCAGGGTTTGAGTGATGCAAACCAAATTGACTTGAAAAATCACGCTGTTCTGAATTCGCCCACGCTTTCAATATCAACCACGCATTGCGAATGGATCGATTATATCCCGTATGTCGAACATAGGCCGCCATCCGTTCAGGCACTTCAATAATCTTAGGTTCAGGTAACACTCGCTGCGCAACATTCAAATAGCCCGCCGCCACTTCGGGATCTTTTAAATAGGGTTTTTCTGCTACTTGTAAATCGTGTTTACGCCACTCGCCCGGAGACATATTAAAGGTCGCTTTAAATGCTCGACTAAACGAAGACACCGAGCTAAAGCCACATTTATGGGCGATCTCGACCACTGACGAGCTGGTATCAAACATCAATTGGTTGGCTGCATACTCCATTCGAGTGCGTCGGATATATTGATGCAACGACTCCCCGACCACGCTTTTAAAGGTGCGATGAAAGTGCTGTTCTGAATAGGCCGCTATCTCAGATAACTCTTTGGCAGACAAAGGCTGACTGATGTCTTGGTGAATATGGAACAGGACATCATTGATTCGCGATATGTGTTGACGTGACATCGTTTAAATAGCATAAATGGACATGTTTAAGAGCATAAACGGACACGCTAGTTTTTACAATTGCCGTGTAATATCAAGCGATAGAATAAAAACGATAAACGACGAGACACAACACATGGAAATCGCACAGTCATTACAACAGATTCAATCTTCATACATTCGGGAGATCCTCGCAGCCGCAAGTGATCCAAATGTTATCTCATTGGCCGGTGGTTTACCGGACGAGAAAACATTCCCTATCGATTTAATGAAGCCAACGCTAGAAAACCTAGCGAACATGCCTGAAGTTTTCCAATACGGCTCTACTGCCGGTTACGGCCCGTTGCTTGACCACCTAACACAAAGCTACCAATTGCCAGAGTCACACACGGTAATGATTTGTACTGGCTCTCAGCAAGGTTTGGATTTGATTGCGCGTGCGTATGTCGATCCAGGTGATGTGGTTGTGATGGAAGCGCCAAGCTACTTAGGTGCGATGCAGGTGTTTGGCCTAGTTCAAGCAAACATTGCGACCGTGTCTCAAACCGAATTTGGGCCGAATCTAGATGAATTGGAAACATGCTTTGCACAGCAAGCGCCAAAAATGTTCTACGCGGTGCCTGATTTTCACAACCCAACCGGTGTGTGCTGGGCAACAGAAACTCGTCAAAAAGTGGCTGAGCTGTGTATCAAATACAACGTGGCATTCATTGAAGATGCGCCATACCGTGAGCTACGTTTCACAGGCACAGAGCTGCCGTTGGTTTCTTCGTTCTGCCCTGATAACTCTATCGTTCTTCGTTCATTCTCTAAGATTGCATCGCCAGGTCTACGTATTGGCGCGGTAACAGGTAAACGCAGCTACCTTGAACCACTGATCAAAGTGAAGCAAGGCGCTGACTTACACTCAAGTGTACCCATGCAAGCACTGCTTGTTGGTCTTCTAAAACATGAAGACTTTGGCGTACACATGGAGAACATTCGCACCCTGTACAAGTCTCGTTATGAAGTGCTGTTCTCAGAGCTAGAGAAACAACTGCCTGCAGATTGCGTGTTAAAAGCCGTCGATGGCGGGATGTTCATTTGGGTTGAGATCCCAGAGTGCGACACCTTCGAATTGGCTAAAACTCTATTATCGAATGGTGTGGCGGTTGTACCAAGCCCAGTATTTTATCCAAAGGCTGATGAAGCAAAAGCTGCACTGCGCTTAAACTTCACTAACGCTAAACCAGAAGAGCTGACTGAAGCGGTGAAACGCTTAGCGGAAGTACTTAACCAAGCGTAATCGCTGATTAAGTAAGACAGATTCAACACCAAGCCCTGCTGTATTTGTACAGCAGGGCTTTTTCGTTCCTCAAACCATAAATCCACAATAAAAAAGGCGTTATATAGCCCTACGTTTGGTTGGTTTTTGTCCCGCACCGCCTTGGTTATACTGCGCCTGATTTTAATAAGCCAACAAGACAGAACTAAGTTGAAATACTCAGTTCTGATCAAAACAGGCAACCGCTCTGGATTTACGTTCCAGCTCGCAGAAAGGAAAAACCATGTCTCAATATGTTGTATGTGCTCTGTATAAATTCGTAGCACTTGATGATTACCAAGAAATTCGCCAGCCACTAACCGACGTGTTAGAAGCCAACCAAATCCGCGGTACTTTGTTACTTGCGAGTGAAGGCATCAACGGTACCGTTGCAGGTAAGCGCGAATCTATCGACGCCCTTCTTCAATGGTTCAAACAAGATTCTCGCTTGGCTGATGTTGTTTACAAAGAGTCGTTCAACGAAGAACAACCATTCAACCGCACCAAGGTTAAGCTTAAGAAAGAGATCGTAACCATGGGCGTTGAGGGCATCGACCCACGCCACGTTGTCGGCACTTACGTGAAACCAAACGAATGGAACGCATTGATCTCTGATCCTGATGTGATTCTGGTTGATACTCGTAACGACTACGAAGTGGACATCGGCACCTTCAAAAATGCTGTAAACCCAAACACAGAAACCTTCCGTGAATTCCCTCAATACGTTGAAGACAACCTTGATCCTAAGAAGCACAAGAAAGTTGCGATGTTCTGTACTGGCGGTATTCGTTGCGAAAAATCAACAGCCTACATGAAAGAGCAAGGCTTTGATGAGGTTTATCACCTTGAAGGCGGCATTCTTAAGTACCTAGAAGAGGTACCTGAAGAAGAGAGTATGTGGGAAGGCGACTGCTACGTATTTGATGGTCGAGTTGCAGTAAACCACCAGCTAGAAAAGAGCGGTTACGATGTGTGTAACGCGTGTCGCCTGCCAATCACTGACGAAGACAAAGCCTCTAAACACTTCGAGAAAGGCGTAAGCTGCCCTAAGTGTATTGATAAGCACAGCGACGAGCAGAAAGCCCGTTTCCGTGAACGTGAAAAGCAAGTTCAACTGTCGAATGCTCGTGGCGAAACCCACGTAGGCGGCGAAGCTGCTCACCTTATCGAGCAACGCAAAAAAGAGAAGCTTGCACACAAAGAGCAGCAACGCTCTGGTAAGAAAGCAAAGTAAACTTTCTGCTTTAAACTCTTATAGTTCTAAACATATAACTATAAATAGTTAGCTATATACATACAAAAGGGCGCAAGTTCGAGGATAATCCTACGAGTTTACGCCCTTTTTTGATCGCTTTACGGCTTTGTGTTTTGAACCACATTTCTTTCGAAAAATTACTTCTATACTGTTAATAATTCGACTAGAGAGGAAGTGCCAATGCTCAATGAAAACCATGCCTTTATCTTAGATTTCCCAGATCTTAAATTAGACATTGTTCAGCTCAACCACGACGACGAAAAATTCAAAGCAGACATGCAGAAATACCACCAACTCGACTACGACATCCGTCAGCTAGAAATCTCTGGCAGCCCTATCGATGACGACAGCATGCACAACCTCAAAGTAGAACGCATGGAGCTAAAAGACTCGCTACACAAACAGCTCACACGCCATCACGCGCTTAAGATCGTATAGAAAAATCAATCCAAGACTTTATTCTTAGCCATGCATCACGCATGGCTTTTTGGTTTCATCACTTCGCAAATCTAAGCTAATTCGGCTTCTTCAATTATGTTACTGTTTGCTTATTCAAAGGCGTTTGATAAGGAAGCGGTAAAAGTGGCAATGAAAGAAGAGAACATACAACTCCAACTCGCTTCAAATTCTGAATTCGATGAACTGTTTGCGTGTGTTAAACAAGGTATCTTCATACACGTAGATAGCGTTTTCGGCTGGGATGACGACTTTCAACGTCAACGACTTTTAAACGAATACCATCCATCTTGGTTTCATTGGGTATATCGCGAAAATAAAAGAGTGGGGCTCGCCTGCTTTAAACCTTATGACAACGCATACCATATTCATTTGCTGATCATTTTCCCCCAGTACCAAGGTCGTTCGCTTGGCAAGCAAGTCATGACTCTCATACATAAAAAAGCTATGGCAGAGCAACTTAGTCAAGTCACTCTATCGAGTTTTAAAAGTAATGCTCGTGCTATTAACTTTTATCAATCGCTTGGCTATCACGTTGTTGATGAAGGAGATGATGATTTTGTGGGGATGGAGCTCAATCTATACCACAAACACCATCTCTAATTAAACGCCCTAGCCACTCGCCCATTACTGCTCAGTACATAATGACCAATATAAGCTGGGATAAATACCGATTGCCCTTTGGTGAGTGTTAGGTGTTCACCTTTCTGACTCATTAACGTTAAATCATCATCTATTGCCATCAAAATTTCAGCACCGCTTGTGATCACTTCTTCTTGCTTTGGGCGATGAAAAATATTGAAATCAAAGTCACTAACTGGGATATCATAGCGATCACATTGACCTAACTTTGAAGGTGCTAACAACAAGCGTTCGAACGGGATTGGTGTAAACTCTGTGCAGGCAACCAACTCAGCGACATCAATGTGTTTTGGCGTTAAGCCAGCTCGCAGCACATTGTCTGAATTGGCCATAATCTCGAGCCCAGTCCCCTTGATGTATGCGTGCGGAGTGTTTGCATTCAAATACATCGCTTCACCCGGCCGTAGTGTGATCAAGTTAAGCAGCAGAACGCAAAACAAACCGATATCATTCGGGTACTGGTGGCTAAGCTCAGTAACCAAAGCAAACTCAGATTGACCTTGGTGAGCGGCTGCGTAAGCCAGAAGTTGCTCTAATGCTCGGTGTTTACGTTGGTCATCTAGAGTTAACAGCTCACGGAAAAATGCTTCTAAGCCTAGAGAATCAAGGTTGTTGCAAAATTCTTCAACCAAACCAGCCAGCTCGCTCGAATCCAACTTTCTGAACAACCCTAATATTTCATCGAATTCTCGAAAGCCATTCATTGCTTGATATTCAGTGATCGCGTAAACCAATTCAGGTTTGTGGTTAGAGTCTTTGTAATTACGATGCCCTGCAGTCAGAGGGATTCTTGCTTGCTCTTCTCTTGCAAATCCAACCTCTGCTTGCTGCTTGTTTGGATGAACCTGAACAGATAGCGCTTTTTCTGCTGCCAATATCTTAAATAAGAACGGCAGTTCACCAAACGCCTGCGCAATATCGGTTGATAGGTAGGCCGATTTATTCTTGTTAATCAGCTCAGATAGAGGCACTAAATGTTGGTCCAGCTTGACCATTGAGCAACCTTTCGGATGCGCTCCCATCCAAACTTCCGCTTGCGGCTCTTGTGACTCATTCTGAAAGCCAAACAGTTCACGTATCGAAGAAATGCTCCCCCATGCATAATTTTGGATGGTGTTTTCCATTGGGAAAAATGAGTGTTCTGAGAGGTGGCTGAGTGACATGGCGTTTTCCGTAGTGAGCCCTTTGAACACAATTCAGAGAGCTGATTTCTAATAACGTAAATAATTAGAAAGACTACAGAGCTCGGCTAGAACCCACATGAGATGAGGTCTTAGACGCAATAGGAAAAATTCTTAGAAACAGGTGAGACCGATGAAAAGCGTGAAAATAGTCACATTTGAATATCACGAGTAGAAAGCGCTGAGAATAAGATAGCGGCTTGTATCGCACTGATTACAGCAGCGATACAAGCATCTGAATACAAACACTAGTGACTATCTTGTTATCGTTCCTTAAAAACCAGAGCGAGCTTCTGCACTTTTCTGAGGTGATTGAGCTTGTAGGAAAGGCAGTAACAGCAAGCCAATAACGGCCGCACAAGTAGAGATGGTAATGAAGAACCCACTCCAGCCGTAAGCTTCTAGAACGAGCGCTAATGGGTAACCAGAAAGTGCTGCTCCCATATAAGCAAACAAGCCAACAAAACCTGTCGCCGCCCCGGCAGAGTCTTTATGTGAACATTCCGCCGCCGCCATGCCAATAAGCATTTGAGGGCCAAAAACAAAAAAGCCAACGCAGAATAGCCCAGCCGCTTGAAACACAAAGTTGGTTAAAGGCATAAGCCATAAAGCCGAAACCGAAAGGAAGATGCCAATCGCAAACAAGATGTTCATTGGACCGCGGTTGCCACCAAACAACCTATCCGATCCCCACCCAGCAACAAGTGAACCAACAAAACCTCCTATCTCGAACAGAGACAAGGCAGCGTTGGCGTTGATCAAACTGTAATCGTGTTCTTCGGTGAGGTATAAATTGCCCCAGTCGTTAACTGCCGTTCTTACGATGTAAACCAACACATAACTAAAGGCGAGCAACCAAATGTACTTATTGCTGAACACATAGGTTTTCAGGATCTCTCGATAGCTTAACCCTTGCCCATGGCTCTCTTGCGCTAATTCCAGGTGATCACTGCGCCACTTCCCTACCGTCGGAAGTCCCATGGTGGTGGGCTTGTCACGTAAGCGCCAGCAGACAATAAGACCGATAAAAACACCAATCACACCCGGCCAGATAAACCCAGCTCGCCAACTGAACTGCAGCGTTAGATAACCCACAAGAATAGGGATAAGCGCTCCACCAACGTTGTGCGCTGTATTCCAGATTGCCCAGCGAAAGCCTCTTTCGGAGCGAGAATACCAAGTCGTCAATAACTTGGAACACGATGGCCAGCCCCAACCTTGGAACCATGCATTCAGTACCCATAGCGAGATAAAAGCCGCTAACGAACTCGAAAAGCCAAACGCGATGTTTATCAGACCAGTCGCGATTAGGCCAAGCCCCATGAAGTAACGAGGGTTCGACCGATCCGATATCGTGCCTGAGATAAATTTCGATAAGCCATAAGAAAGATAAAAGAGCGTGCCAATTAAGCCGATATCGCCTTTGTCCAAACCTAGATCGGTGATCATTGCAGGCGCGGCGTAATTAAAGGTTTTACGAGTGAAGTAAAAACCCGCATAGCCGACATACATTCCTATCATGATGTGAAGGCGCCAATAGCGATAACTCTGATTGACCTCATCATCAGTTAGAGCATCACTCTCTGACGTTGTTGAGCGCAGAAATCCAAACATATTCGTTCTCACACTTTAGGTAATGTAACGCTGATATTGGTACCCGAAGACGAGCCATTAGCGTTGATTGTCATCTTGCCGCCGAGCGCCTGAACACGCTCTTGCATACCACGAACACCCATTCCTTTGAGAAGATCTTGCGCTGTAAAACCAATGCCATTATCTGTGATCTGAAGGTAAGCCTGGTCACCTAAAATCAGTTCAATTCTGATCTCGCTCGCGTTGGCGTATTTAGAGGCATTATTTAGAGACTCTTGGCACAGCCTGAAGATAGTGACCTTAAGCGTGTCACTCAAACACGAGTAATCTCCTTGCCAATTTAACTGGATATCAACGCCGTGATCCGAGAACTCCATCTCTCGAATAAGCTGTTCCACGGAATCTTTTAAGTCCAGATCGTCCAACATCTTAGGTCTTAATTTTGTAAGTAGACGTTTGGTGGTGTCATAAACATTCAAAGATAATGATTCAATGGTACCCGCACAGCGAACGCTCATCTCAGCCGCGTCGACGCGTTTAATAATGCTTGCCTGAGTACGAATTGCCGTGATGTTTTGGCCGATTTCATCATGCAGTTCACGTGCAATATCACGGCGAACCGACTCTTCAGCGGTAACTAACTGACGTGAAAGATTTTGATTTCTAGAGAGCTCACTTCGCAATTTCGAGTTGAGATCTTTCTGCTTTTGAACCGCTAAACCAAGCAATATACCAGTGATGGTTTGAGCAGATAGAGACAAGAGCAAATCGGTAATTTCGAGTTTGGACGTTCCACTATGAGCAGCAATCAGCGCGACACTATTTAGCATTGTTGCAAGCAGAGCGCCTTGCCATCCGTAACGAACGGCGAGCAAGATAATAGGGATCGCCATACAGAACGGGGCAAAGCGCCTTAGCTCATCAGGCAAACTGGTTTGTATCAAAATACTGGCGACCAACAACACGCTATATAAAGCAATATGACGGATTTTGAACTCAACAACATTGTTGATTAAATAAGAGCTCAGTGGCGCCCACTTATTTTGGAATAGATAGTTCCAGACCAGATAACACATCGGCACCAGCATCAGTCCACCCGTGATACTCGCTAACCACACCATGTAAACGGCTGGTACATGAGAGCCCACCACGGCAACATTAATAAATGCTGTGACCATGATTAAGCTCGCCATCACTAACAAGTGACGATTTTGGTCACCAGAATAATAACGCTTGGCAATTAGAGTGGCAGGAATACTCAACCCACTGGCGATGAGTATCGTCAGCCATTGAGGTTCATCAAGTAGCAGAGCTAAAGCGATCGCAAGCCCCCACTCTGCAATATAGATAGCGGGCCAATAGTGAGTGCGAGTGTGCAGCGTCATTCCCAATCGAAGTGAAAACGGGAAAAGCAGAATGGCTAACTCAGGGTCATTAATGAAATAGAAGGCAATAACCCATAAACAGAACCATGCACAGCCAGCCATAAAAACCCCACACAGGGAGGTGGCTAGATAGGAACGCATTAGTACTGGTCTTGTGTGAACAATTTAGCTAACTCGACGTTGTTCTTAACATTGAGTTTGTCCATCGCATTGGCTCGATGTACATGCACCGTTTTATGGCTAACTCCTAGCTCTACGGCAATAGATTTTACATCGAGCCCTGTCGCCAATAACTGACACACTTCGCTTTCTCTGCGGGTGAGCTGATTTAAAGAGGCTTTATTCTTCACGGGCGTCGCAAGCTTTATGGCGATATCGGGCGTGAGATAACAGCCACCATTTGCGCTCGTGTGTACGGCTTGGATTAACTCATCAGGTCTACAGCGCTTGCTGAGATAACCTTTGGCTCCTAACTCTAATGACTTCTCAACCATCGCCGGAGAGTCATGTACGCTCAGCATGATACTGGCAATGCCTGATGGAATCTCTTCCAATAAGCTCAGGCCACTTTCGTCTTGCATTGAGATATCTAAGATCACGACATCAGGGTGACAACTTGGCAATCCTAGGCGCGCTTCTGCCGCAGAGTTGAATTCCCCCACGACCGTAATATCAGCTTCAAGACTGAGTAATTGAGCAAAGCCAGATCGAACAATGACGTGGTCATCAACAAGCGCAACATTAATCATGATATTAACCAAAATTAAGAGTAAGAAAGAAAAATAGCCCCAACAGGAGCTATCTAAAATTAAGTTTATTAATAGAGATGATACTGAATCGAACTAACGATTGGTATGATCTCACGTGCTTTAAACCAATAAAGCACGTGAGACTCGCTACGCGTTTTGAGACGCTAAGTGTATTTTCTTAGCGTGGCGAATCTTCTTCTCTTCCGCAACCGCAACGAATAGCAGTAACACGATACAAATGGCAGCTGACGTATCAAGCGCTGCGAACGTGCCTTTCCAACCCGTTAAGCCAAAAATAGGTGTGCCGTCTGCAATCATACCTAGGCCAAGTTTGGCAAAGCTGTCACCAATTAAGTAAGCAAATGTACCTTTCACGCCATCCGCAACGCTGATTGCTTTCTTAGGCACGAAACCTACTGCAGCAACACCAATCAGCAACTGAGGACCAAATACTAGGAAACCAAGCACAAACAGTGATGCTAGGTACATGAACTCACTGGTTGCATGCTGGTAGAACTCTAGCGAAACGATAATCAGGCCAAGCGATACACAAGCAACCAAAGCACGGCGTCCGTTCGCAAGGTCTGACAGATAACCCCACATTAACGTACCGACCAGTGCACCAACCTCAAACAGAGTGAAGCCTGAAATCGCGGTTTCTTTTGATAGACCTAGCTCTTGATACGCATAAACGGTAGACCATTGATCGATACCGATACGAACAATGTATAAGAAGATATTCGCGAAGCAGAGCAACCAGATCACTTTGTTTTTCAGGATGTATTCAACAAAGATCTCTTTCTTAGTCATTTGATTTTCTTCAGCAGCCGTATCTTCTTCGCTGACTTCTTCATCAAACAACTCTTCAACCGTACCTAGACCATAGGCTTCTGGAGAGTCATTACCAAAGCGCATACCAATAAAGCCAACCACAATCGCAATGATTGATGGGAACACGAACATACCGATCACGTTGCCATCAAAAAGGTAGTTAGCACCGAACAGAGCAACACCAGCGGCACCTGCGCCACCCACGTTGTGCGACATATTCCAAAGGCCTAAATAAGAACCACGCTTGTTACGAGGCGTCCATTTAGTGATGGTCGAGTAGCTTGAAGGACCGCCGGTACTTTGGAAGAAACCACTCAACGCATAGAAGGCAACCATCAAGAATAAGCTAGCACTGCCACCGCCCATACTGAAGCTGAAGCCCAACATAGCGATACCAGAAAGGACAAGCATGAATGGCAGGAACTGCTTGGTGTTTTTACCATCGGCATAATAGGAAACGACGGTTTTACCGATACCGTAAGTGATAGAGAAACCCAGACCGATAAGACCTAGATCCGTCATCGATAATCCATAAGTAGAAATCATGTCGTTTTGCGCGACATTGAAGTTCTTACGGATCAAATACATGGTTAGATAACCAATGAACACGACGAGGTAAGATTGTAGGAATGGTTTAAACCACATTTTTCTTCTAGTTTCGACCGGAAGATCCAGCGTCGGTTTTCGAACCTGATCTAGGAACTTTAACATTGTGAACTCTCTTATTTTTTGTGAGGTCTGCACGGCATAATTGCGGCCATACATTGTTTGTTAGTTGACCGTGAAATAATAAGGAGTCTAAAAATCGACCGCATGAGAGAGGGTCTTAGAATAACTAGGAAAAATTCTTAGTTCAGAATTGGGAGTCAAGAAAGCGTGAACAGCATCACTTTGTTTACGGTCTGTTATGGATTGATATTACGATAACAAAAGTCACTCATTTCAGGGCTGACGAACCTTGTAAATAAACAGAAACGAGTGGATTACTTCACTAAAAAAACACCAGTATCGGTTCATCACCATAAAACTCCATGGTCATGGTGTGTCCGATACTGGTTCAGCATTCATTCTGATTAAAATAGATTCAATAGGCTTGTTACGTTTCGCGTGAATCGTACTACAGTCGCTTGCCGCTACCGTCTTCCCACATTACTTCACATTCATCTTTGATGGCAGCTTTTAATAATTCAACCAGTGGGAACGCTCGACTACCGATATTAACAGGCGCTTCAACCACCTCTTCTTCATTGTCGTCATCAGTATTTTCATGCTCTACGGACTTGCTCTGCTCTGCTGCAATAGCAGCACGTAGATTATCCAGAGCTTGAGGAACCTCTGAAGCATCCATAGCACCTGGGATGGAGCCGCTATGCCCAAGCATCTTGATGAACTGGAGGCCGACTTCACCAAACATCGTGACACTAGCATGAGCTTTACAACTAAAGGTAATTAACATAATGAGCCTTTCTTAATTTTGGTCGTTTACAAACTATGTGGAGTAACTCTCTGGAAAGCAAGTAGATAAACATCAAACAACGGTTACAAGTTTGATGCTTAAATCTAATCTTCTAGAGATGACCAGCACCATCGGTGATATACATCACTATTTGGAATTGATTGAACAGCCTTTCATATGAAACCTTGATAGTAGTCACACTAAATAGACATCTAAGCCTCTGCATAGCTTGTTATTTAATCTACTATTAACACCATTATCAAAAACTTTGGCACAGATCACATGAAAAGGCTCGTCGGCAGGCACCTAGAAGAAATGGCGGACATACGATCCACCCGCAAGCAAAAAATTGTCCACTCCTTTTCACTGACTGCCGCTGCGTTATTCATTTTCTATACTTGGGCTTACTTCGAAGGCGAGCATTACACGCTGTCAATATTCGAATTGTGCTTCGCCATCATTGCCATTTCTAACGCTTTATATGTAAGAAAAGTCATCAATCCTGAGTATTCCGAATTGATTCTGAGTGGTGTTCTTCTAGTTCAGGGCGTCATCCTATTCTTGTACAGTCACGCCATCCCAGATCGCATCCTCTGGCTCTACCCAATTCTGGCCGCGGTCATTTTCATTAATGATTTCAGAATTGGCATAATCTTCAGCACCTCGTTTTGCCTGTTCATCAGCACCTTGATTACAGCAATGCCCAACAATTTTTCTTTACCATTTAACAGCACACACAGATTTTTCCTTAGCTTATTTACCATGAGCTTGGTGTGCCACACATCCGCCTATTACTACACAAAAGCCGTCAGTTATATTCAACGCCTGTATAAAGAAGGCATTGAAGATCTCGCTTACAGAGATCAGTTAACCGGCTTGGCAAACCGTTGGAGCTTTGAACGCTGGGCGACAGAAAAATTAATTACGGTGGATAGTGAGCGATCACTTACCGCACTGGTCTTTTTGGATATTGATGACTTTAAAGGCATTAACGACAGCTACGGACACGACGTCGGAGACAGTGTCTTGCAGCATTTTGCCAATCGCTTGAGCAACAATATTCGAACCCGAGACAGAAAAAGCCATGAATACGATTATTCGATTGCGCGTTTTGCTGGAGACGAGTTTGTTTTGATGCTCTACGATGTACCCTCTCGTAAAGATCTAGACGGTATTTTAGATAGGATTTGCGGGCTGTTCGAAAGTGGTTGCCAGACAAACGAGAGAATCAAGGAATTGACGCTAAGTGTTGGGGTTGCTTTATACCCACAAGACGCCCAAGAATTACATGAGCTGACGAGATGTGCTGATAAAGCGATGTATGTCGCCAAGCATTCAGGAAAAAACCGATACGCTTATTATCACGACAACCCAGTATCAACCTTGATAGAAGAACTACCAACGAGCCTTGTTAGCTCAGCACCGGATTCATCTGAACTTGAAGATTGCTTTGAAGCGAAGATCGAAGGGAACAATGTTACGCTATTAAAAACGCGCCAACGCTAGCCATTCCTATAACGGAGCGGCGCTGCTAACCTGCAAGGTACATAAGCCAAAGACTCACTAACCCGATCATAATAATCCATATGACTTGACGTGTTCGGTTTGGGTTATTCCCTTTAGGTCGCCTCACCACGGTTTTAAAAGCGGCTTGCTTAGCTGACTGAATAAACGGCGCTTCTATCTCACGTTTTTTCACGCGGCGTTTAACTGCGCTGTTTGCAACCTCTGTAAAGCGCTGGCTTTGCTCCGTTGTAAAGTCGTTATCAAAACCTATCCGACCATGCCTTTCGCCATGTTTTTGCTGAACTGCCATAGCGGCCTCCTTGGCGATATACTCTCTATTGAGTATAGACATAATTTCATATTGTTACCTGTTCAAGATTTTCGAATAAGTCACTCAACGCTGTGCCATCTTCTTTTTAAATCAAATTACATAAACTACAGCTATTCAAGTTTATGAGGGTTTCAAAATGACGAATGTAAGAGCAGTAGATCATGTGATTACAGCACATGCCACCTCAGATGGTGATGGCGTCAAAATCCAACGACTCGCAGGTTTTAATAACGCACGTTTCTCTCCATTTTTAATGATTGATGAACTGAAGTCGGATGAAAGCAAAGACTATGTTGGCGGCTTTCCTCCACATCCTCACCGTGGGATAGAAACGCTCACTTACATGCTCCAAGGTCACTTCCAACACAAAGACCATATGGGGAATGTTGGAGAGCTACGCAGCGGTGGCGCTCAATGGATGGCCGCAGGCCGTGGTGTCATTCACAGCGAAATGCCAATGATGGAAGAAGGTGCACTGCATGGTTTTCAGATTTGGATAAACCAACCTGCGGCACACAAAATGCAGCCAGCGCAATATCACGACTTCCAAAATGAAAGCATCGCGGAACATCAAAGTGAACAAAGTGGTTTGTTGAGAGTGATTGCCGGAGGGTTTGAACTGCACAACCAAACAGACGATGGTTCAGAGGCTTTACGATCGCAGGGGCCATTACAGAAAACAGGTGTGCCGTTAAGCGTTGCGGATTGGCGCTCTCATTCTGGGCAAAAAGTTACGTTAGGGACTAATGTTAATCATAATGCCATGACTTACGTGTACCGAGGCAGTATTAAGATCGGCGACAAAGTGATCAACCAAGGTCAACTTGCCCTGCTTACCAAAGCTGACTTGCTGTCTTTGGGTAGCTTGGAAGATTCAGGGGTACTGATTTTTTCCGGTGAACCGATTAATGAACCTGTCGTGCACTATGGTCCGTTTGTCATGAACTCGATGGAAGAGATTGAACAGACAATTCAAGACTACAACAACGGTGTGTTTGAGACTTACTGATGTCTTGGCTATGAGCTTTGAGCTTTGAGCTTTGAAGATTGAAGATTGAAGATTGAAGATTGAAGAGATTTTGCAACGAACAACGATTTGGTCATCCATTTGATGACTACAAAAACAAGTGACACTATCCACTGCCGGTTACTATCACTTATTTAACCACGCTCCTAGAGCGTGGTTTTTTCTATTCAAGCAGAGACAAACGATGCCCTGATTGAACAAATTTAGACCTGATTACAAGTACTCACACAGGTAAGCCGTCGCTTCTTTTACCTGTAGGTCGAATGAAGAGTCACCCGCAACGTCAAAAGACTCACCAGATTGGTATGTCGTCCAATCATCATCGCCAACACGCTTTACAATCAAAGCACCTTTAACAACGGTCATCTTTTCTGGAGCTGCAGTACCAAACGTGTACTCACCAGCCGCCATGACACCAACACTCACATCAGCACCAGACTGGTTAAACGCTAACGACTTAACGCCACCTTCAAAGTATGTATTTTCTTTAATCATTGTACTTCCTTGTTATCTTCAAATTGCACTTATTGAGCTCACCGAGTAAGCCTATGCGTAAATTTAGGTGATAATTGTTTTAACCAATTCGAGACTTTCCTACAAGAAATAAATACGCATAGCTTAAGCATTTCTGGAATTCGCTTTCATTGATAACGTAAATACTGAGGAGCAAGGCTAAAAAACCACTAACGCAATCAAATCTATTAGAACATTCGATCCTGCTTCTAACTCTTATAACAATTTTTGCAAACTAAGATTTTAGTTAATAGAATCTAAGACAATATCAGTCGAAAAATGAAGAGATAATGGCAAAAAATCCGACTAAAAGCAGAGACCTATTTGCCAACTCGTTACTCTACGGCTTCCTATTAGCTGGCTTTATGGTTGCCCTCACCGCCGGCTATTTTGCTTACCAAGCCCACCAGCAATCGGTCAGCCCAAGCAACGTCTATGGCACATGGATAGAGATTGCGGCGCCACCTTACAACACCGACATCCTGACACTTTCAGAAAACGGTGTGATGATGAATCATCGTCTTATCACTACCTCATTCGATTTTGACGGGAAGATCGTCACGATCAACACTGGCTCTGGGACCACCGTTTACACCATCAGTGGTACTTACGATTCGCCTCGCTTAAAGCGATTAGAGCCAAGCGTACCATCTCAGCAATTTATTAAAGAAGGCTACGAAGATACTGCGACTGGTGATACCCATAGTGTCATGCAACAACGACGCGCTTCCTTAGCTGAGCAATTCAAAAGATAACCCTCTTATCCATACTGCCATAAGCATTCGTCTTCAAGTTTACCCGTCGATCGACCCCGCTCGCTCAACATACTTCACTTTGTGATTCAGCTTCAATCCACAGTATTTTCTTATAGTTTGTCGCACCTTTTCATAATTTCATGTCGTGAATTTTCACTTGTGAGATTTTCCTACTGAAGGATGTTTTATTTTATAAAACATGGACTCAGCCTCTCATTCATTAAGCAACAGAATTGTAACAAGATACAATTTTTTAGTTGTCCATCGAAAACGGATTTATTTTCAGTTATGAAATTAAAACTCTCTCGAATACTGACTGGGAAGCTCCTTCAAAACTGATTGGAGCCGTTTATGGGGCCATTGGGTTCTCGTAATCTTCAAGGAATGAGAGAAATAGTATGATTCGTATAAATACCTGTGCTGCAAGCATTGCTCTAGCGCTATCTGGTACAGCATTAGCTGCTCCAACAGCACCTAGCATCGACATGTACGGTTCCAACAACCTGCAATTTTCTAAAATTGAACTCGCGATGGAAACCACCTCTGGCTACAACCAGATGGTGAAATATCACGACCAAGCGAAGGTCGACGTTAAGTTCAACCAATGGAGCGGAACGTCAGGAAACACGTACAACATCTACTTTGATGGCGTTAAAGTGGCCACCGGCCCAATCACTGGCAGCCAAACCACAGCTTCATTCGAATATGGCCAAGGCGGCTTATTTGAGATGGAAATCGAAGCGTGTGATGAAACAGGTTGTAGCAAGAGCGCACCTGCTCAAATCACGATCGCTGATACCGATGGCTCACACTTAGCGCCACTTGCGATGAATGTGGATCCGAACAACAAGTCATACAACACAGATCCAAATACGGTAGTCGGTACTTACTTTGTAGAGTGGGGTATTTACGGCCGTGATTACACCGTTGATAACCTACCCGCTGACAACTTAACCCATATCCTTTATGGCTTCATCCCAATTTGTGGTCCGAACGAATCAGTTAAATCAGTAGGCGGTAACAGCTACAACGCAGTCATGACAGCTTGTCAGGGTGTTAACGATTACGAAGTGGTGATTCATGACCCTTGGGCGGCTTTCCAGAAAAGCTTCCCTCAAGCGGGACACGAATACAGCTCACCGATCAAGGGTAACTACGCAATGATGATGGCGCTCAAACAGCGTAATCCTGATTTGAAGATCATCCCATCGATTGGTGGCTGGACGCTGTCTGACCCGTTCTTTGATTTCACAACTAAAGCCAACCGTGACACCTTTGTAGCGTCTGTTAAGAAATTCCTTAACACATGGAAATTCTACGACGGTGTGGATATCGATTGGGAATTCCCTGGTGGTGGCGGTGCTGCTCCAGACCTTGGTGATCCTGTAAATGACGGCCCAGCTTACATTGCACTGATGGCAGAACTTCGCGTGATGCTAGATGAGCTAGAAGCGGAAAACGGTCGTACTTACGAGCTCACTTCTGCGATCGGTGTTGGTCACGATAAGATTGAAGACGTGAACTACGGCGATGCTATCCAATACATGGATTACATCTTCGCAATGACTTACGACTTCTACGGCGGTTGGAACAACGTGTTAGGTCACCAAACAGCACTAAACTGCGGTAACTTCATGCGTCCTGGTCAATGTGATGGCACAGGCCTTGATGAAAATGGCGAACAATACACAGGCCCAGCTTACACCACAGACAACGGCATCCAACTGTTGCTTGAGCAAGGTGTTCCAGCGAACAAGCTTGTGGTTGGTACAGCGATGTACGGTCGTGGTTGGGAAGGCGTATTACCATCATCACTCACCGATCCGAGCGACCCTATGACAGGCGTTGGTAACGGCAAACTGAAAGGCAGCTCTGCGCAAGGCGTATGGGAAGATGGCGTTATTGATTACAAAGGCATTAAAGCAAACATGCTTGGCGCGAATAACCAAGGCATCAACGGCTTCGAATATGGCTATGACGAAATGGCAGAAGCGCCTTACGTTTGGAACCGCACTTCAGGTCAGCTAATCACATTTGATGATGATCGCTCTGTAAAAGCAAAAGGCGCGTACGTTCGTAGCCTTGGCCTTGCGGGTCTATTCTCTTGGGAAATTGATGCAGATAACGGCGACATCCTGAATGCAATGCATGAAGGCCTAGCGGGCGGTACAACTGATCCTGTCAACCGCAAACCAACGGCAGCTGCAGGTACAGACCAATCGGTTGAAGGCCCAGCTTCTGTTTCTCTAGATGGCAGCGCTTCAAAAGACAGCGACGGTACAATCGCGAGCTACGCTTGGTCTCAAGTCGGCGGTACAGCAGTAACACTGGCGAACGCTAATGCTGCGGTTGCGAGCTTCGATGTTGTTGAAGTCGCTCAGCAAGAAACACTAACCTTCAGCCTAACGGTAACGGACAACGAAGGTGCTACTTCTACTGACACCGTTGTTGTAACAGTAAGCCCTAAAGATACAGGCCCAGTAAACACAGCACCAGTAGCAGTGGTTACGGCTCCGGCTGAAGTTAATGCGGGTGATGTAGTCGTGGTTGATGCTTCGGCTTCAAGCGATGCAGACCAAGACACATTGACCTTCACATGGGATGTACCTGCTGGTATTGATGCAACGGTTCAAGGTTCTTCAGTGAGCTTTGTCGCAGCGGAATACACGAAAGATACAACGCTGAACTTCTCTGTAACAGTCAGCGATGGCACAGAGACATCGGTAGCAGCTACTTCAGTGAAAGTTCTTAAGAAAACCACAGGCGGCGGTACGTGTACTAACGCTTGGGATTCAGGCGCGGTTTACACTGGTGGCGACCAAGTGACTCAAGGCGGTAAGGTTTGGGAAGCGAAATGGTGGACAACTGGTGAAGATCCAACAACGACAGGCCAATGGGGCGTGTGGAAAGAGATCGGCCCAGCAAGCTGTGCTAACTAAGGACAAGATTAGTTAAAGCTAACTAAGCAACTAAAAGCAAAGGCCAACCAGAACATATCTGGTTGGCCTTTTTAGTGTTTTTTCTCTCAACCCACGTTCTAGTTGTTTGAGTAGTTAAAGTTAACCAATTAAGTTATCAAAGCTCTCGAACACTTGTGGGCACTTCATTACTCGCCCGTGACCCTGTCCTTGAGTCGCAATCAAGGTAACGCGACCCATTTCATTAGCAGCACGCTGAGACACATCAAACTTAGTAAACTTGTCTTGCTCGTCATGAACAATGATCGTCTGAGACTCACGAAGCGCTAGCTTTCCATAGGGATCAACAGACTGAATTGGGTAGTTAAACTGCTCTTCCACTTCACCCACGACCGCCTCAAACAACTTCATTGAGTAACCAGAACGCGCAACGCTACCAAATAGGTTTTCTAGATAATCCAACACAGGTGCAATGAGCAACAAAGGTTTGTTTTCTAGTTTAACGTGCTTACACTCCAACGCAGAAGCGGTACCCATACTGTGACCGACCAAACCTGCCACTTCCCCCACCGAATCTAGAACAGCTTCCAAACCATTCACAAACGCTGGGATATGACCATGTACGCCATCACTGCCACCATGAGCAGGATGATCGTAAGCCAAGGCCGTAAAACCTTTCGCGGCGATGTGTTCCATTAAAGGAAAAAACTGACTCGCGGTGCCTGACCAACCGTGGGTAAGCACCCAAACTGGACCAGTACCCAAAGAATACGTTTTGATAACGCCATCACGACCTTTGATTTCACTCTTAATAAGCCCTTGAGGATCGGCATTTTTTTGCTCGGTACGCATCGGAGTGAGCAGCAGTTTACGTGCCGTTTTCTTTGCGTGGCTCGGCGCTAAAATGTAGTGCAGATTGGTTGTAGCGCCAATCAAGCTACGCTTGAAGCTGAATTTGTTCGATGTATTGAAATAGATTTTGTCACTCATGACCGTTCCTTGTATCGCCATCATTATTGGCGGATCGAGCCCGGCCCTAAAAATCGAACGACCGTGCTATTTGTTGATATAAAAAATGGCGCTACTGCGATTTATCATCGCTTACCACCACTTCTCTAAAATTTTGTTGTAAACCTTACTTCAGCAAGACTCACATGATTTGCGGGTTAACCTGCTGTATGTATTAAACCGCTTTCCAACTGGCTACCAAGCGCTCTACACCACTCCAAAAATGAGTGTGGCTCGCTTGTTGGCCCCGTAATGAGTAGAACAAGTTCGCACTTAAGTAGAGACCGTACAACTCGAAGGTTGCCTGTTTCGGGTCTAAATCGGCTCTGAATTGTTTGCTTTCAACCGCTTTTGCTACCTGAATCGTCAAGTAATCAATCCACACTGAAATGGTTTTCTGCAGTGCCTTCTGAATCACAGAGGTTTCGCTGCCTGCATCTTTCCAAGCATCAATAAACATGCAGCTGCCTTGGAACGAGTGGTTCCAGCCCAGCCAGTTATCGAGCAGTTGTTTCAGCTTGGCTTCAATATCACCGTCGCCCAACTCTCTCGCCGGAATGATGACTCTTTCAGTGAATATAGCGTTGGAATATTCGAGTACAGAGAGTTGCAGGTTCTCTTTAGAGTTGAAGTGCGCAAACAATCCACTCTTAGACATACCACACTGCTTGGCTAATTCGCCAATCGTCAAACTTTCAAGACCATTCTCACTCGCAAGTGCAAATGCATGGCTCAAAATATACTCTTTGGTTATCTTTCCTTTGCTCATTATTCACCAATAATAAATCTGATGCTTTATTTTTAGCACGTTCGTACTTTTTTTCAAGTTTTTTACTTAACCCTTGGTATTCATTTTGTATTATCAAAGAATTGTGGAAAAATGCGACAGTATTCAAAGGAAATTGAAATCGACTAACAAAGGAAAAAGAATGAACACACTTTGGGAACAGTTTGCGTTTTCGGCGTCAGTAACAGGCCCTATCTGTTTAATGCTGTTTCTCGGTGTGATGCTCAAGCGAATCGGCTTAATCAATGACAATTTCATTGATGTCGCATCTAAGGTCGTATTTCAAGTCACTCTACCCGCGATGCTATTTCTAAGCATTGTTCAATCGAATCACAACTTTTCAGCCAGTAGCGCGTTAGTGGCGTTTGGCGTCATCGCAAATTTTATCTTTTTCTTGTTCACGATTTTCTCAACCAAGTTGGTATTCAAAGGTTCGAAAGATCAAGGTGTGATTGTCCAAGGTGGATTCCGCGCTAATACCGCGATCATCGGCCTCGCCTATGTGGCTAATATCTATGGCAACCAAGGTGTGGCATTGGCGGCTATCTATGTCGCATCCCTAACCGTGCTGTATAACATTCAAGCTGTGATTGCACTGACACCCAAAGGCAAAGACACCGGCGCTAAAGCCATTAAAGTAATCGTCAAGTCCATCACCAAAAACCCGTTGATCATCGCTATTTTCTCAGCGGTCGTCTTCTATGCGCTTTCAATTCCTATTCCAAAAATGGTGGCTGACGCTGGGCAATACTTTGCCAATATGACATTACCTTTAGCCCTGCTCTGTACTGGCGGGTCGCTGGATATTAGCTCGCTCAAACAAGAAAAGTTGTCGACGTGGTTCGCCTCTAGCTACAAGTTAATTGCCTCACCGTTACTGATTACATTGGCTGCTGGGTACTTAGGGTTTGAAGGGCTCGACCTCGGGCTTATCTTTTTGATGAGCGCGGCACCAACGGCCGCGGCAAGCTATGTTATGGCTCGTGCAATGGGAGGAAATTCAACCTTGGCGGCTAACATCATCGCGCTCACGACCGTTGTTTCTCTTATCACTTGCACGCTAGGTATTTTTGCACTCACCGCAATGGGTTTAATATAGCTGCGACAGGCTTCAAAAAACCGACACAAGCCCTGAAATAAAGGTCATAAGCCTTGATTTAGGACTAACTGGTTGGGCAGAAAGGCTGCTAGATTTCGTAAAAATTTTACTAAGAGATCTGATATGTCTTCCGTTCAACATACGCCTTCACAACACATCGCCAGTATCGAGTTAGGCCGAGTGATTGCTATCTTGGCGATCATTGGTTTACACGGCCAAATGGCACTCACTTATTGGCAAATAGATGAAGTGCCTTGGATCGGTTATGTGCTCAACCAAACCGCTCGTTTTGCGGTACCTCTGTTCTTCCTGATTTCTGGCTATCTTATTCAGCCCAAGTTGGCTGCATCGCCTTGGACAACCTTCATCAACTACTCGAAACCACTGCTTAAAGTTTGGTTGGCATGGAGCATCATTTGCTTAGTGATGCCATTCAATCTCGCGAAGGTAGAAGAGTTTGGCTATCTAGGTGAACGTGAAGGCTATTGGGGCTTCTTAATGAGCACTCCTCTTAACTCATTCTTAGAGGGAGGTCTGGTGCATTTGTGGTTCATTCCAGCCCTTGTTTGCGCAGTGTTGATCATTGCTTTATTGGTTGAGTTGAAGCTCAACAAACTTCTATTACCGATAGCCATAGCGCTCTATGGCTATGGTGTTTTGGCAGGAAGCTACGCAACGCTAACCGGATTAGAAGCACCCTTCTTCACGCGTAATGGCCCGTTCTTTGGCACGTTAATGGTGACCTTAGGTTTCCTTATTCGTCAGAATCAATGGAAGGTGTCATCAACTAAAGCGTTGGGGTTATTAGCGTTAGGCATGTTGATTCACTTTGCTGAGGCGGCATGGCTCACCACGTTCGACGTCGGATTCAATATGAATGATTTCTTGTTTGGCACGGCGTTATGGGGGATGGGTGTGTTCATGTGGCTTTTGGCTAATCCAAACATGGGTAACTACGCTTGGGTTCGTGCCATTTCAAATCGCATGCTGGGTATCTACGTCAGCCATTTGCTGATCATTATCGTGTTGTTCAATGTCTGTGGAGTTTTCGGCATTACGGAATTGGCCAAAGACGTTACGGTATTTTTTGGCACCGTATTGTTGAGCTTCGGGTTGGTTGTTGGAATCGAGAAAACACCACTGCGACGCGTGCTACTTCGTTAGTTCTTTTACCTAAAACTGTTGGTTAGATCAGCTTTAAAGAGCCACCAAAAATAAAGGCAAGATAACGGATTATCTTGCCTTTATTTCATCATGTCAGTAACGAGACTGTGTCACTCGTTGAAGTGTTATCGGAACGCCATTGCGCCCTTACCAACACCTTCATAAGCGACGATTTGTAGTGATTGGTTCTCTGCTAGGCTCGGTTCAACTTGATCCGCAATATAGCCTGCCAGTAATTCCACCGTGGTATCCGTCGGCAAGATTTCTGTTTCACTCTTAGCAATCGCTAGCTCAAATTCGCCTTGAGGTGCGGTGTAGCGAAAGCCATAGTGGCTTTCATCATTAACGCTTTGCGCGTGTTCACTCAGATTAAGTGATGAAATTGAAACTTGGTCTTCTTTAGAGCCTAAATAGATGTCTTCCCAACGCTGAGCAAATGCTTGTTCGCGTTGCTCGTCACGCTGACCATCAACCAAGATTTCGACTGGAGAACGGTGGCCATGTGCGATGCGTTGGCAGTTGCCATCATGCTTTTTTAAACCATGGGTGTAGTGGTAAAACGCGCCATTAATGTTCTCATGACGTAGGGTGATCTCTAACCCTGTGACGTTACTTGGAAGGTTATCACGCAGAATATGATAAACATGAGCGGTCACACTCTCGATGGTGATCGCTTCTGCATCAATCAGGCAATATGCTTCATCAGGGCAATGTAGATGAAGACTCTTGTCACCACGCAACACATCAACCTTAGAGTAGCCCGCTTTGCTCGCTTGAAGAACAACTGCAGCGCTTTGCATTGGCAGCAGCAAACGGTGATCAACGTGCTCATCGACAAGCTGTTTGATCTGCTTTTTGACCTTACTAAAATCCAGCACCATGCTCATTTCATTAAGTTCACCAGACATGGTGACATCTAAAATCCAACTATCTCCTACGACCCCTCTGTGTTCACAGATGTATGAAGAATCGATAACGGTAAGGTCTCTTACAAATAGGTTCAAGTTGAACTCCTTAATACTTTAATGAGATACGGGAGGCTGAATAATGTCCAGCAGGCACTTCGTCTCATTGGTGTCTAGATAAAATAGGACGAGCAGGATGTTACGACAAGCTTAAAAAGTCCACCTTTTTAGACCCTCTTTTGAGAAAAGAACAAACTCTGCACAATTTCCGCTAAAACATAGACCAGCCCGATGCGAATAGCCATATCTTGGGTAAGGTTGCCGAGCGTTTCACGATACATTTTGCTTTAGCCAAAGGCGCGGTGACACCCCAGCAACATGCTGAAAAGCGCGTGAAAATCCCGAATAGCTGCTGTAACCCACTTCATCAGCGACCCAGTTGATGGGCTTATTTTGCAATAACAGGGATTGAGCCACTGAGACTCGCCACTTTTGCACATAGTCTCCGGGCGTCTCACCGACTTCTCGTTTGAACGCTTCAATAAACTGAGTTCGAGACATCGCGGCCAGTGACGCCATTTCGGCAAATAAACAATGCAAGGCTGCGACAAATGCCTGTGTTCCGTGTGAGCGCTAGACAAGCTCAACTCCCCCCCGCTCAATACATGAAGGTGGCCCTCTTTACCTTGTTGCGCGTTAAATGACGATACTCCACACAGGTTTCCAGAATAGAAAACGCCAGTGCGTATCGAGAAGTGTTCCATTAGTTGTGAAAGCAGATCCATGCATCCTCCGAACGATTCGCTTAGTTTTTAGTTCTTTTGTCCCTCTATAGACCGGACGAGTGGGCTAAATTATTTCAAACAAGATAACCAACACTGACAAGGAACTTGATATGTCACACATGAAATCGACCAGTCAAAAAATCACTCTAATGGCCGCGTTACTAGGCACCAGCTTTTCGTTAATGGCAGCAGACCTTGATATGAGTGTCGACAGCAATAACCTCGCAATTAAAGGCTATGATCCTGTCGCTTACTTTGCCAATGAAGGTCCAGTAAAAGGCACATCTGAGTTCACAGCGACCTATAACAATGCGATCTATAACTTTGCGAGCAGTGAAAACAGAGATGAATTTCGAGCCAATCCAGAAGCCTATGCCCCTCAATATGGCGGTTACTGCGCGTTTGGAGTAGCCATGGGTAAGAAGTTTGAAACCGACCCTCTCGCTTGGAAGGTGGAAGATGGAAAGTTGTATCTGAACTTAGACAAATCGGTTCAGAAACGCTGGCTGGAGAATACACAAGAGTTCATCCAAGACGCCAACAGCAACTGGACAACCATCAAAACCGTAGAAGCCTATAAGCTCTAGCCTACAGCGCTTATCCATTGCCCAAGAATAAAACGGAAGCGACCGAACGCTTCCGTTTTCATTGGGATTTTCCCCAAAGAGGCCAACCCAAAGCGATTGGCAACACCTACTAAGTCCATTTCTATTCTATACTCCTAGCAGATAAGCTTTTCTTTTTATGGAAGAATAATGACATTACCTAAGATTTTGGTACTCGGCCTGTGCGCCCTATCGACACTGACTTATGCCAACCCATGGCAGTTCGTCAAAAGTGAAGATGGCATCATGATTGATAAAAGGCCACACAGCGAAGGCTTGGTCGAAATACGAGCACAGATGCAAACGCCCACCACTTACTCCGGTTTTTTACTGTTATTGGAAGACAGTGAGAACGTGCCAAACTGGATAGATAATGTATCGCAAAGCCGTGTGTTGATGCAGATATCTGAAGATGAAAACATCGTCTATACCCAATTCAAAGCACCGTGGCCTGCCAGAGATCGAGACATGGTGACCTACTCAAAATACAGCATCGAGGGTGGGCAGTTTGTTTTGTCGATAAAGGATGCGTCGAACTATTTGGCGAAAGAGTCGGGGTACATTCGAATCTACGATGTGGACGCACTTTGGACACTGCAACCGCTGACTAATGGCAATACCTACATCACCTACACCGCGTATGCGAACGCAGGGGGCATCTTGCCAAATTGGTTGATGAACAAGTTATCGATAGGCAGTGCACTGAGCACGTTTAAGGGGCTAAAAGAACAGTTACCAAAGTACCAAGGCCAACAGCACCCTAACCTGCCAAATGAGTCTCGCTAACGATACAAGTCGATAAGTAAATGGAGGCATTAAGGTTAAAGATTAAGGTCTTCTAGCGAGGTCGCGAGCTAAGATAAGCGCCAAGCCAAATACTTGAAGAAACAGGGCGATGTTCTTATAGAAAGCCATTTTCTCATCAAGCCTTTGGATTAACTCAACCAAGGTCAGGTTATCCAAATAGTAATCATCGATTCGAG
This sequence comes from Vibrio sp. 10N.222.55.A1, assembly GCF_041473835.1. NCBI lineage: Bacteria > Pseudomonadati > Pseudomonadota > Gammaproteobacteria > Vibrionales > Vibrionaceae > Vibrio > Vibrio sp. 10N.222.55.A1. The sequence goes on from NZ_JBFRSX010000015.1 coordinate 70,900, forward strand.
TTCGTTGCGCTTCTTGTGCACTGTTTATCAGCATCATCAGTTTCGGTAAGTGAGCCAAAGAGATACTTGGCACTTCGCTACTCACCCAACGCCTAAGTTGCCCACGCAGTGCTTCGTCGAGAACCGTGGTCGGCTGCACCGTTTCTAGTTTATCAAGGTGAATCAAAATCGCTTCACGCTTGCGCTCTAGGGTTTCAATCGTATTCCAAGCAAGCTGTATTGAGTACACATTACCGTATTTGCGATCGTTGTACTCCGCTTTCTCAGCTTCAATTTTATCGAGCACCAAGCTCGACATGACAATCGCCATGATGTTGAGTATCAAGCCTGTGAGGACAATCGCCCAAGCAGGAGGAAGACGCAACGCCATAATGCTCCCTAGAACATTTTATCAAAAGGTAGGTAAGCTAAGTTTAGGACAATCAAAGAGATCATGCAGATAAGCGTTAACACCATACCCACTTTTCGACCTTTGAAGTTCTTCGCTAAGATCCCTTTCGCATGAATCACACGCCCCAGAATAAACGCCACACCAATGACATGAATCAGCCACACACCGGCGCCATTCATCTCTAACAATCCCATCAAAATAACGGTGATTGGGATGTAATCCATAGCATTACTTTGTGCCGAACGTGCTATCTGTAACGACTCGACACCGCCATCAGCATGAGCAACAAGATTGATTCGCCTTTGCTTGATCACCTCTATTGCTAACCAAATCATTACGATCGTCAGCAAGGCTGCGTAAAGTGCTGTAACCATCATATTTCCCTATTATTTTGTGTTTACTCAGTGTTCTTTGTTATCTGTTCGACAACACCCGCCGAGATAAAATGAAAATCGCACCCGAGTACTTGTAAGAGATCTCTCACACCGAACGTAAGAGATCACAATCAAGCTTCGCAGAAAATTCCTAAAATACAAACCCAAGCCCTTGTTTTGTATGAATCCACGCATATTTCTTTCGATCAGTGGGTACATTTATTTCTTAGGGTGGATTGTGAGCAAAGCCTCTGCAGTGTTTAATACACATGTCGACAGGGAGTTGGCAGGAACAGGAAAAAGCCTAACGGATTAGGTATCTTCAGGATGAAGATTTGATGGCTTAGGATGAGTTATCAGCAAGGAAGTTATGCTCTAGGATAGAGTCGCTTATCAGGATGATGAGTTTGCAAGGACACCGCTAGGACGGCGATGAATTGGATAGGTTAAAGGATTTAGCCACGTCAAGGAACGATGCAGGGAGCACCAGTTACCTATTGAAAGATAAGTAACGCGCAGTAGCAGGATGGCTACGAAAAGAATAGACCCCGTTTGGTGAAAGCCAAACGGGGTTTCCTTTTTTGTAACGTCTGAAAGCTGTTCGCAGCTAACCGTTCAAAGTCACGTTACAAAATAATGTTCATCAAGAACATTGCACCTAACGCATTCAATACCGAAATCGCGATCATCACCGGGATGTAGCGACCTTCAGTACCAATTGGTCCCATAATACGGCCCATGTATTGCACCTGAGAGCCCATCAAGTAGATAGCTGGCGCCAAGATAGCTATATGGTTGCCGTTCAGAATACCTTGGTCAAACAGCGTGATAACCACGCCCACCGCGCCACCCATCGACATCCACGCACCGATCAATACCGCTGCCGCTTCGCCAGGTAAACCAAATACCGCCATAATTGGAGCAAATACACTGCCCATCAAATCCAGCGCACCCGTTATCTGCAATGCCTTGATGATCACAAACGCCATCAGAACATTCGGTACCGTAGAGGTAGTCGCAATAACCCAGCCTTTCTTAGCACCTTCAACGAAAATATCAGTAACCATTGGTTTCTTTGCTTTAACTTCGCTCATTATGCTACTTCCTCTTCCAGTTTTTGTTCTTTGTCTGATTTTGGTTTGTCTTCTTTGCCTTCAGTAATGTTGAGGTAAATACGGAACAGATTCGCGCCGACAAACTTAAAGATAAACATCACAGCGACAGCCAAACCAATTGACGATGTCACCGCTAAAGAGCCGTCCATCGCGGTTAGAGTGAACAGCACCGCACCTGAAGAGAAAAAGTTAACGATCGCCGCACCCGCCGTAAACTGGAACATGGTGAACACATCGGTTTCACGCTTAGTCAGATGTCCTTCGTCTTTCAGCTGACGTGTCATCGCTGCGCCAGCATCGGTACTTTGCAAAGAAGCGATCAGTGCCAAGCCTGAGTTACCCGGAATACCCATCAGAGGGCGAAGCAGAGGTGTCAGTAGTTTACGAGCCGCATCCAGTGCACCGTAGTGCTCAAGTACGTTGATCATACCCAGTGCAAACATCACGGTCGGAATAAGTGTCAAAGCAAAAATGAAACCGTCGCGAGCACCACTACCGCCTTTACCACGCAGTGACGTCGTTGCCGCTTGAATACCATCGGCCGTTTCACTCACATCGTAAGCGACCTTACCGAATGAACCGTTGAGCGTTGTAAAATCGAACACTCCATACCATTCATTGGACTGCATTAAGCCTGAAAAGAACACAATCGCGAACGCGAGTGCGATATAGCTGCCGATCGTGACTTTACGATCGGTTTTGGTTGGATTAGTCATAAGGACCTCTATACATCTCGCTTATATGGAACAGAACACGTATAGATAGTGCAAACTAATGTTCGAAAGGTTAATGACCAAAATCAAATAGCGTATCGGTTTAAATAAAAAAAACACCGCAACATATAAAACTGTGATTTAGATTTATAAGCAGAACCATACACTAAGTAAATTAGAATATTTAACATACAAAACTAAACAAATATTGCTTCAACAGCGCAACCAAAAACGCACACAATCACCACACAAGTCTGGCTTCTAGTGAGAAGTTTTTACCTAGTGCGATCTCTGATAATGCTGTAAGAGATCTCTTACATTGTTTTTCTGGTCAATTTTAATTCGATTATAATACAGAGACTTAAAAAGTGATTTTGCTTCCAGAACGCAACCGTTTTCCCTTAGTTGATTGAGTTTTGAGCCAAGCGCAAACAGTGAGCCATTTTATAAAGAATTTGAGCTTAATTCGAAATTTCAGCCCTCAGAGGTGCTATAGACTTCGCGCAGCCAATATAGAAGGAGAACGGTGATGACTATGGAAATGAGAACGCTTAAATATCAAGTAATGGGCAAAGGCATGTGGATCACTGCAACAGTATCTCGCGTAGTAGCGGACAAACTTGCGCTTGAATACCAATCCTATGGCTGGCCTGTTGAAGTATGTGCAGCAGAACAAACACTGACGTTTGATCTCAATGCTGCATAATGTTGGCAATTTCGAATAAGCTCTATCGGCACTGAGTCCGGTAGGGCTTTTTCTTTGGTCTTTGGTCTTTAGTCTTTAGTCTTTAGTCTTTAGTCTTTAGTCTTTAACTTAAGTGTGGAAGACAGTAATTTTGAGTATGTCAGACCGTATTTCGTTCACATCACAGTCTATTCCTTTCACTATAATCTATTGAATTATTAAGATATCTATCACACCCCACATGCTTATTTAGGTCTACGCTTTTACCCGTGTTAATAACTTATTAACTTCGGAGCGTAATCCATGTTAGGTATCCAGCTTTCTGCTGTTCTCTCTTTGTTACTCTTTTCTTCGGTAGCAGGTGCTGCCACTTCTCAGTTGGGAGAACCACTCAAGCTCACCAACTCATTCGCTGGCTACCTATCCCTGACCATTTTCGTTGTCGCCTACATCGTGGTGATGATGGAAGAGTACCTAAAGCTCCGAAAATCTAAGCCAGTGTTACTTGCAGCAGGACTGATCTGGATAATCATTGGTTTTATCTACCAAGAACACAACCTTGTTGAAGTCGCTAAGCAAGCACTCGAACACAACTTACTGGAATACGCTGAGCTGTTACTTTTCCTACTCGTCGCCATGACCTACATCAGCGCCATGGAAGAGAGAAGACTGTTTGATGCGCTGCAAGCGTGGATGGTGGGCAAAGGCTTTAATTTCCGCTCTCTGTTCTGGCTAACCGGTATTCTGGCCTTCTTTATCTCACCGATCGCCGACAACCTCACCACAGCTCTATTGATGTGCGCCGTGGTTCTGAAAGTCGCAGGCTCTAACCCTAAATTCGTTAACCTAGCCTGTGTGAATATCGTGATAGCCGCTAACGCTGGCGGCGCGTTCAGCCCATTCGGTGACATCACAACGTTGATGGTGTGGCAGGCTGGTTATGTGAGCTTCAGTGAATTCATTCCCTTATTTATTCCTTCAGTGATGAATTACCTCGTCCCTGCAATGATCATGTCTTACTTTGTTCCCACAACCCAACCCGACACGGTGCATCAGCACGTTGAGTTAAAACGCGGTGCAAGACGCATCGTGTTGTTGTTCATCATGACCATCGGCACTGCGGTTGCTTTCCATGCCGTACTCCACTTCCCTCCAGTAATGGGCATGATGATGGGGCTGGCGTATCTACAGTTCTTTGGTTATTTCTTGCGTAAGACCTTACCAAATTCACTGGCGAAGAAAAAAGCGGTGGCGATTGCCAACAATGATGAGGGGGCATTGAAGCGACTCGGTTCAGTCGTGCCCTTTGATGTATTCCGAAGAGTGTCCCATGCCGAATGGGACACTCTGCTGTTCTTCTACGGCGTGGTAATGTGTGTCGGTGGCTTGAGTCTACTGGGATACTTGGAGCTTGCCTCTGGCGTGATGTATAGCCAATGGGATCCAATTTGGGCCAACATCATGGTGGGGATCTTATCTGCGATTGTCGATAACATTCCGGTGATGTTTGCCGTGTTATCGATGGAACCTCAAATGTCGATGGGTAACTGGCTACTGATCACCTTAACCGCAGGCGTTGGCGGCAGCTTGTTATCTATTGGTAGTGCGGCAGGTGTGGCGTTAATGGGCGCGGCGCATGGCAAATACACCTTCTTTGGCCACTTGAAATGGATGCCAGTGATCATGATTGGCTATGCCGTCAGTATCGCTGCACACCTATGGCTTAATGGCGATCTTTTCTAATTCGGAGATCTTTTCTAGTTCGAACTGTCTTTCACAGGCTTATCTACAAGTGTCCAGACGTTACTCAATTGTATCGCTGGACATTGGTTGCAAGTTAGCATCTCGCCCTTCTGTTGAATGCGCATCACTAGTCTAGAGTCAGTTCGGCTGCTTCCAGAATTGAATTCAATGGTGATCAAGTCATCATCAACACGATAGGTTCGAGTCACGGAATTATCCGTTGTTTGATAAGTCACTTGCCCGGATTCAAAAAGTAGATAACTGTCATTATCTGCGTTCTCATACATACCTTTGAACAGAGCAAGCTGTGGAACCTCGAAAGGTCGGCTGGTATCAGTTAAACAACCTGTCAGCAATAATGCAGAGCTGCAGCCAGATATTAGTAAGGGGAATCTATTCATTTGGGCATCCTTGCCTAGAGAACATAGTCAAAGAATATGCAACCAAATCGATATTTCCCAGAAAGCGTTGATTTTAATGCAAAGTCATATTTTAAGAACCACTCGCCTTCACCATTAAGTAGTACGAGATATTCAGCCAGCATCTCGACAGGCTCATGGCTAAATCGCTTGCTAGTCTTGCTCTCTTCCCTCTATCACCAATAAGTGCTGTTTACGTTCTACGCCACCTGCATAACCCGTCAGTTTGCCGTTTTTACCAATCACACGGTGACACGGCACAATCACTGAAACCGGATTTTTGCCATTCGCCAAACCCACAGCACGAACGGCTTTCGGATTGCCTATCGCATCGGCCAGTTGTCCATAGCTCCAAGTCTCTCCATAAGGAATGGTCGTCAGCGCCTGCCAAACCGACTGCTGAAATGGCGTGCCCTTGGCTGCAATCGGCACAGAAAACTGAATAGCTTCGCCCGAGAAATAGCGATTAAGCTGCTCGATAGCCAATGCAAAGATCGGAAAGCTATCATCTTGAACACCCAACGGTTCCGGCTTGGTGGTATGTGTCTCGAACCAAAGGCCGAGCAAGCCTTCATCGTTCGCCTGTAACGTCACGGTTCCCAATGGGCTCTCATAGTAAGTAAAACGGTTGTCCATGATATCTCCTAGCTTAGTATTCCGATTAAGACTGATTCCAACAGTGGAACGTGGCGTAACTACCCCAAGGCGAAACACTCTCCGTGTTGATGGCGGGGCGATGCTCAATAAACTTCTTCACCACCAAGTCACCAACCAACAGATGATTAGGTTCGCTTAACCCGCGAAGCAGTGCATATTGAATAGTCCAAGGCCCAATCCCTTTTAGCTCAATCCATTTGGAAGGATGCTCAGCTTCATTGTCGACCATGTATTCGGCAAAACGCTTTAGGGTCTCTTTGCGGCTTCCCGGCATTCTCAAGAAGCTAACATCAGCGTCCGCTATCTGTTTTGGTGTTGGGAAGCTGGCTTTCTCATGTTCATCAGAAAGCTCTTTGACCAATAAGTTAAGCTGACCAATCGCCGCGGTTACCGAAACTTGCTGTCCTAGAATCGCTCTCACGCCTGCCTCCCAAGCACTCCACACGCCAGGAATACGGATACCACTCTTAGCCACCAAGTTAGGATCGATAGTCGTAAAGAACGTCTCAACCTTGGCAATATCGACATCAAGATCAAACATACGGCGGATATTCGCAATCAAGCTTCTTAATTGGCTTATATCATCCAACTCGAATTCAATATCCAAGCGGTTATCTTTGGCTAAAGTCGCCTTGAACCAACCCTTTGACCCGTTCACATTTACCGTGCGCTTATAATAATTTTCGCCAACGCCTTCTAAGCCCTCAATCATTCTTCGTCGATAAAACCTCAACAAGTGGTTCCAATCTAAGGGTCCATGAAAACCAAGCTGAATATGATTACTCTGAGTGTCACTTGGCTTCGCTCGCCTAATTTGGCTTGGCGAAAGCTGCAGCTCTTTTTGAAAGGCATCATTAAAACGGCGCGTACTATTGAAGCCACTAGCAAAGCCGACATCAGTAATGCTCATGCTACTGGTGTGCAGCAACTGCTTGGCAAACATCAATTGACTGTACAGACTATATTGCTTGGGTGACACGCCGATGTAATTGTCGAATAAGGTTCGTAAATAACGATCTGAAATACCTAACCGCGTTGCAAGGTCGACGATAGATCCTGAATTCAGAGCGCCATTATCAATCAACTGCATCGCACGTAAGAAAGTGGTTTCGACGCCCTTCCAAGCCGGCGAAAAAGGTGCGCTGTCTGGTCGACAACGTAAACAAGGACGATATCCCGCTTTCAATGCTTGAGCTTGATGGGAAAAATATTCGACGTTTTCTTCTTTGGGTGGTGTGGCTGGGCAAATCGGGCGACAAAAAATTCCTGTCGTTTTCACCGCTGTAAAAAACATCCCATCAAAGCGAGCATCTCGTGCATATCGAGCCAAATGGCACTGCTCACTGGTTAAGCTGCTGTTGTGATTGATCTTTTTCGACATGCCGTACTCTTCCCACTTACCATAGCGTTTGATCCGATACCTAAAAGTTTACCGTGAACCACCATTGTCGCTAGCCACTTTCGGAAGCGAAGGTCAGATAAATCACAAAAAAGGGTTTTAATTTTATTCAATTCGACTAAATTTAACCTAGAGAGGACATTCTTCTCACAACGTCAACGATCGGTACTTAGCACGCCAAGATGCAGAGACCTATCGAATATAAAAAGGAAAAGGCTATGGTTCTACACACATGTCGTATTGTTTTATCAAATCAACAGGTTCTCACCAGTCAATCAGTCGAGCAGTCTCTAAGCTTTCTTGAAGACAAAGCGGACAACGGGATTTCTATGATCGAGATTGACGCAACGGATGGCAATCAAATCCATTCGTACATGTCACACTCTCTTGAAGAGTCTATTGAGAATCTAATGAACCTATAGGGCTTTTAATAAAGGCTACACATACCAGGCTTAAACGATATTTATGGAATTAGAAACGATCTCTAGTTCCGAAAAGAAGTACATTTCTGGTTTAAAACAAAAATGGCTCCCAACTATACAATTAGTTGGGAGCCATTTTTTATTGAATCTAATCAGCAAAGCCACTGCTTACCGCGAATGCCGTTACTCAGGTGCTTGTTCAGCGGCTTGCTGCAATGTGTAAGCCGTCGATGGGTCAATCTCATTAACCAACTTCTCAACCTGCATGATCGCATCAACCGAGGTACTGCTTTTACGGTAGCTCAGATAAATTGGGAGATACCAGTCTTCAACCCCTTTCACCTTGTGCAGCTGACCCGAATCGATAAAAGGTTCGACTAGAGACACCGGAAGATACGCACTGCCGCCTTTCTCTAAAATGAAGTCGAGGGCGATACGGGCTGTAGAGGTACGTAGGTACGGTGCTGGCACTTTAGGGTGACGTTCTGCGTGTTCAGAACCAAAGCGCGTTCCCCAATCCACATAAACATACTTATGTTGAAATACAGATTCCAGATCATCTTGCTGCGTTGATACCAACACCAAAACCAAGTCAGCGACTTTTTTACAGTTCAGCTCTTCTGCTTTGATCTGATCGAACGCGAAAGCCATATCTAAGGTTCGTTCTAACAAATTACGGTTCAGTTGCTCGCGCCCCATCACCTCTGCCATAAAGCCGTAACCACCAAAAGAGTCGGTTACCACACTTAAACAGTTTTGCAGATACGCATCCCAAATATTCGGCGTGCCGCCCAGCGTTAACTGCAAGGCTTTACCACTCTCTAACGACAGCTCAAATTTGGCTTGTTGTAGGGTGGACACCATCACTTCGGCATAACCAATCAAACGTTCACCGGAAGATGTGAGTTTGATGTTATTGCGGTCACGAATGAAGAGCTGAGTATCAAAATAGCCTTCAAGCTGTTTGATCCGCGCACTCACCGCCGCTTGTGTTAAATACAAGTTTTCAGCTGCACGCCCAAAATGGCGCACCCTTGCAACCTCAAGAAAGGTTCTAAATACTTTCACATCCATCAAATACATCTCTGTAATAAATCTGCTAACTAGCCGATCTAGGATTGTTTATCGTAAAGGCAAAAACATTTTGTTTCCTATTTTAGCCTTTTAACAATATTTTCGCGTGAGCAATAAACACTAATTTCTATCTAACCACATTACTGAGGCTGATATGTCTGAGACCGAATTCCGACACGGAAAAAAACGTTTTTATGACACCATTAAATTCCCGAGAGGGTTCGCTAAGTCGGGTGATTTTACTCTTTCAGAAGAGGAAATCCTAACCTTGTTTGGTGACACTATGCTTGCACTTGAAACTGGTGAACTAGCACCAATCAATGCAGAAGAAAAACACTTCATTAAAGTGTTGTCTCACCCTCATAAGGCAAAGTCCAAGTTAGAGCGTGTTTGGTTGAAGTACATTCAACTGGCTCGTGGACGCCGTCGCTTTCACACCCTAAACGGCTGCAAACGCGGCGACGTATCTAGGGAAGAATACGAAAGTGAGTTAGTGTTAGAAGATTAGTAAAATCGCTCAAAGTGATACCTCATCACTTTGGGCTTTTTTTTGCCTTCAAACACACATCTTCTTTGTAATTGGTAAGTTTAGCCAACCTATCCATTTTTACCAATATTTATATACAATTCATAGCGATAGCGTGACTAAAACACAGCTCTCGTTCAATCTTATGGGTATTCATCCCACTGAGATTCATCGTTCTTCATCCTGCCCCTGTCTTTTATCACGATAGCGCTCCATTGCCATCATTATTTTTCTAGTTTCAACTATACGCTCAACGCTTGTTTATACTCGAAACACGTTAATGCACCAAAATTCGTCAATGGTTCGAGCGATGCCATTATTGCAATAATCGTATCAAGGCATAGAAACACACCAACCCTTTCAGGTGCTGAATTAGATCAACATTGCTGTATATGACAAACGTATTAATCTTGTTTAACGCCACCAAATATCCATACAATAATTGTGCAATTTTGAGAGTTCCAGTCACAGTTACGACGAAAAAAGCAAAAACTTGACCTAAAACAATAGCGGAACTGGATAACTTATTTTATAATGCGAATTAATGTTTCAGAACACTATAAAATTTTATTTCTAGGGGCAAAATCAATGAGACTTATTCCATTAAGCAACAAAGCTAAAGTAGGTAAATGGGCTGCTCGTCATATCGCAGATTCAATCAACAAGTTCGCTCCAACGGCTGAGCGTCCATTTGTACTAGGTCTTCCTACTGGTAGCACACCTCTAACTACTTACGCTGAGCTAATTGAACTTTACAAAGCTGGCGAAGTTAGCTTCAAGCACGTTGTAACATTCAACATGGATGAGTACGTTGGCATCGACCCTAACCACCCAGAGTCTTACCGCACATTCATGCACGAGAACTTCTTCAACCACGTTGATATCCAAGCAGAAAACATCAACCTGCTAGACGGCAAAGCTGAAGATATCGATGCTCACTGTGCAGCATACGAAGAGAAAATCCGTTCATACGGCAAAATCAACCTGTTCATGGGCGGCGTAGGCATCGACGGTCACATCGCATTCAACGAACCAGGTTCTTCTCTATCTTCACGCACTCGTATCAAAACGTTGACTGAAGACACTCGTATCGCGAACTCTCGTTTCTTCGATGGCGACATCAACCAAGTTCCTAAATACGCACTAACTATCGGTGTTGCGACTCTTCTAGATGCAGAAGAAGTGATGATCCTTTCTCTAGGCCACAACAAAGCTCAAGCGCTTCAAATGGCTATCGAAGGTTCTGTAAACCACATGTGGACTGTTACAGCTCTACAGATGCACCGTAAAGCTATCATCGTTGCTGATGAGCCAGCTCAACAAGAGCTAAAAGTTAAGACTCTACGCTACTTCCAAGAGCTAGAAGCTGAGAACATCCAAGACCTATAATCGATTGTCTTGAATAGAAAGCCGTTTTTAATAGAAAAGCGTCTTGAATAGAAAAAGCCACTGAGTGTGGCTTTTTTTGTATCTGCTACTTTTGTATTTGATAAGCGGGGGGAAAGTGTCGAGAGTTTTTGATAGACACAAAAACAACAAAGCGATTTCTCCAACGAGAGAAACCGCCATCATTTTAAGCTTTGGATTGAAACGAACGAACAGCTACAAGATATGTAGGATGTGAAACAAGATAAGCAGGACTGCAAACTAGAACTAAGAACTCAGTGCGTTATCTCGGCATAAGGTCGTGATAATGTCAGTGATAGCCAAAACGATCGTCGACTTCACTTTCTGATTGTGTCGACCCAAGAACATTTGAAGCATTGGGCCCGACATGGTTTCCACCATCTCCGAGTCATATTCGATAGGCATTATGCGTTGAATCGCCTGCACCTTGTTGAGCTCAAATATCACGTCGACTTCTGTGAAGCTGGTGTCTTCACCTTGTATTTTCGCCCACTCTTTCAAGGTAACGAAAATCTCTAAATCATCGTAGAGCTCTTTACTGATCACACCAAGCCCTAATAGCAGCTTAGCGCGGATCATAATCTCGCCTAACGGCCCGCCACTGTTGAGAAGTGGTTCAACAACAAATTTAATTGCCGTGTCGTCTTTCTTGAAAATGTTTTTTAATACGGCATCTACCGTGTCGTCCAATGCATCGTAAGCCGCCATTAGACAGGCGCTAGCGCTCTCAGCTTCAGATAGGGCTTCGAGTAATTCAGTTTCGTGGCTAGTTTGTATTGGCATAACGGCTCGACAATAAGAAAGTGCCACTGGTGTGGCACTTTGATGGTTTATCATTTCAATGCTAGATAAGCTTCTTCCGCTAGTTTAACAACTTCTGAGTCACTATTCAGCTCAGAATAATGCGCTAATGTCTCAGCAAACCCTTTTTCTGCGAACATTGCTTGAAGTTCAACCGCTTGTGGGTCGTCTTCATTCTTGTAATGGAACGCAGCTGCGATTGCTTTTACTAAGTGAACATTCGGTAGGCCGTACTCTAATGTGCCATTCAGAGGCTTAACTAGGCGGTCTTGTGGGCTCAGTTTACGAATTGGCTGACGACCAACACGGTCTACTTCATCACGTAGGAACGGGTTAGCAAAACGACCAAGAATCTTTTGGATGTAGGCAGCGTGAGCTTCTGGATCAAAGCCGTAACGCTTAATTAGAACCGCACCACTCTCTTCCATCGTTGCTGTTACTTCAGCTCGGATTACGTCATCTTCGATAGAGTCTTTGATTGTCTCATGACCCGCAAGTACACCAAGGTATGCCGTTACCAAGTGACCCGTATTTAGCGTGAACAGTTTACGCTCAACGAAAGCCATTAGGTTGTCAGTGCATTCCATACCTGGGATGTTTGGAATCTCACCCTTAAATTGTGTTTGATCTACGATCCACTCGCTGAACGTTTCAACGGTTACGGCTAGAGGATCTGTTTCGCCCGCTTCTGCCGGTGGAACAATACGGTCGACCGCTGAATCTACAAAGCCAATGTGCTCTTCAGTAAAGGCTTTCATTTCATCAGAAAGGTGCTCTAACACTGCTGCTTTTAATTGGCTAGTACCGCGAACCATATTCTCTGCCGCAATAATGTTCATTGGTGCCGTGTTGTTTGCTGCTGCACGCTTTTCAATGCCTTGAGCGATAGATTTAGAGATGATTTTAAGAACAGTAGGGCCAACGGCTGTCGTCACAAGATCAGACTCAGCGATGCAATCTACTACAGCGCTTGTCGCTGAGTTTACTGCTGTCACGTTCTTAACCACTTCTACAACACACTCTTCGCCAACAATCTTAACTGGGTATTCTTGGCGTTCAATTAACGCATTTACAACCGTTTCATTTACGTCAGCAAACGTAACCTTCATACCTGCATCAGAAAGAAGCTTACCAATGAAACCACGACCGATATTACCTGCACCAAAATGTAACGCTTTCATAATTTTGACCTTATAAATATTTGAATCTAGATAGCTAACGGCTCAACAACATGCCTTGACGACGTGCCCTAGGCATTAAGCAGTAAGCTATTCAGACTGAATCTTGTAAGAAAGATTAAGACCGAAATGAGGCCAGTAGGGGGATACTGGCCTCCTTCACTCAGGAGCTTGACTAGAGCTTTTTAGTTTCCGTTGAGAATACGTAGAACATCAGCAGGGTTTGTTGTGTTCTGTAAGCATTCCACAGCTTCTTCATCATCGAGTGAATTGGTAATAGCCATCAGCACCATGTTGTGCTCATCGCCTTGTGCGGCAATACCGATAACCATCTTCGCGATATCATCTTCATCTTCGCCCCACTGAATACCTTCAGGGTACTGACAGAAAACAATGCCGGTTTTTTGTACATATTGTTTCGCTTCGATTGTGCCGTGTGGTACAGCGATAGACTCACCTAGGTAAGTAGACACAAGCTCTTCACGAGCAAACATGCCATCTACATATTCTGGTGATACGTTGCCAAGTTTTACTAATTGTTCGCCAGCAAACTTGATTGCGTCTTCTTTTTGAGTCGCTTTAAGGCCAAGGAAGATGCTGTCGTCAGTGAGTGCAAGCTTGTTGCCTTCTTGTGCTGGAGCTGCTGCAGGCGCCGGAGCTTCTACTTTCGCTTCACCACTTTGAGCGTCGACAAGTTCAGCAACTAGTTGGTCGTATACGCCGCCGTCTAGGAAGTTGCTTAGAGACATATGCATCGCACCTGGCACAGTGCTACGAGCACGGTCTGTTAGGTCTTTATGCGTAATAACGATTTGCGAATCAGCCGGTAGGTTGTTGATTGCGTAGTTGGTCACTTCAATGTCTAGGCCAGCTGTTGCTACTTTCTTACGTAGTAGACCTGCACCCATTGCACTTGAACCCATACCCGCATCACACGCTACATAAACTGCTTTTACATCCGCTAGGTTTACGTTTGCTTCTGATGCTGCACCTTTAGAAGACGCTTTCATGTCTTTCATTTGTGCAGAAGCTTTCTCTAGTGAATCTTCCTCATCATCTTGCGCTGATGTTTTAAGAAGGATTGACGCTACAACAAACGATACTGCCGTTGCTGCGATAACCGATAGAATCACGCCGATGTAAGAGCCTTTTGGCGTCATCAGTAAGACTGCGAAGATAGAACCTGGAGATGCTGGAGAGATAAGGCCAGAATCGAACACTACGTTAGTGAATACACCCGCCATACCACCTGCGATTACCGCAAGAATTAGACGTGGGTTCATTAGAACGTAAGGGAAGTAAATTTCGTGGATACCACCTAGGAAGTGGATGATAGATGCACCAGCAGCAGATTGCTTCGCGCTACCTTTACCAAACACCATGTAAGCAAGTAGAAGACCAAAACCAGGACCTGGGTTTGCTTCGATTAAGAAGAAGATTGAACGACCAATCTCTTCAGATTGCTGGATACCTAGTGGAGAGAAGATACCGTGGTTGATTGCGTTATTTAGGAATAGAATTTTCGCAGGTTCAACAAAAATAGATGCTAGAGGTAATGCACCTGCTTCTACCATTGCGTTTACGCCAGCAGCAAGTCCGCCAGATAGAATCTTAACCGCAGGACCAATCACGATGAACGCGATGATCGCACAGATCATGCCGATGATACCCGCAGAGAAGTTATTCACTAGCATTTCGAAACCACTCTTCACTTTACCGTGAACAGCTTCATCGAATTTCTTAATTGCGATACCACCTAGTGGACCCACAATCATTGCACCCATGAACATTGGGATATCAGTACCAACGATAACACCCATTGTCGTGATGGCACCTACTACCGCACCGCGGTCACCACCAACCATTTTACCACCGGTGTAACCAATCAATAGTGGCAATAGGTATGTAATCATAGGGCCAACCATTGATGCTAACGTTTCGTTAGGCCACCAACCGGTTGGGATGAATAGTGCAGTAATGAAACCCCACGCAATAAATGCGCCGATGTTTGGCATTACCATATTGGATAAGAAACGACCAAAGTTTTGAACCTTAATCTTTGCTTCTGGTGATAACATAGGTAGAACCCCGTAATGTATTGGTTGGTCAAATGACCGAAAGTGTGTACTCAAAAGTCGATTAAAATGTATCACAACATTTCCAAAATGCACCTTAGCCCAACTTTCGTGACAACCATCACACACGAAAAACACTTTAGGGTTAACAAGAGCACTTTAGATCACAAAAACACCATGAATTTAAATTACAAAGCCAAATTAATGAGAATAAATATCATCAACTCAAGATCTAGATCACACTTTATTTTGTAATACTTAAAAATAAATAGTGATCAAAATCACACTTAATAAAATATAGCATCTAAGATCTATATAAACCGTATAAAAGAACATCGTGTCACGTATAGAAAATATGCATCCAGATGAGCAGAATCGCTAATCATGTAATTTAATTACAGAAAGAGCTACATTTCCCACAAAATCAAAATCAGACATGACTTTCTACTAAAAACATAGACCAGTGAGCAGCAGTTGGCATTAGTAGATGTGATATGGTACTCGCCTGTGCTATCACATCATGTATCTCACTAAAACCCATCAGCGGATCACTCTGCTATTTGAGAAAAGACTATGTCAGACAAAATTTCCACATCCGCACTCGCTAAACAAAAAGGCATAGAAGCTAAAACTTTATTTAGCGATCTAAAAACAGCGGGTTATATCGTGCGCTCACAAGAGCGCTGGGTTCTTACAGAACGAGGAGAAAGCTTTGGTGGGGAATATGTCGAACATAAGAAGTTCGGTGTCTTTATTGTCTGGCCAGAGAAACTTCTTATCGATTTGGATTCATTCTCAGGAAAAACACTCACCGCCACCCAGCTTGGCAGTGCCTTTCAACTCAGCGCAAAGAAAATCAACTTACTGCTCAACGAGCTTGGTTGGATAACAAAAGAAGAAGACGGTTGGCATGTCACCTCTACAGGCTTAAAAGCCGGAGGTGAACAAAGAGAAGACAAAGCGACTCAAAACTTATTCGTGGTATGGCACGACTCATTGGTTCGCAATAAACGTTTAAAGCAGTCTGTTGTTGAATTCCTAGGGCATGATGCTGAAAGCCACTCGACCGATGTGTCATTCTCCAGTTTTCGTCAGAAATTTGAGGCGAAGCACCGAAGCTTAGACGGGCATTATGTTCGATCAAAGGGAGAGCTGATCATTGATAACTGGCTTTATATGGCAGGAGTGGTCCATGCGTACGAGCGTCCGCTTCCGATATCAAAAGAAGTGATCAGCGATTTTTATCTACCAAGTGGCAAAGTATACATCCAGTTCTGGGGAACTGATTCTGCGCCAATCGCCGAAAATAAACGTGAAGCGACGAGAAAAATCTATGAAGAGCATGGTTTTGGTTTAATCGAAATCACGCCAGAAGATATCCCCAACCTAGACAGCGTACTTCCGCCATTATTGCGCCAATATGGTATCAAAGCGTACTAAGCTACTGAATCTAGAGATTCCACCTCCATTAAGATCACACTTATTGAATTATTATGGACATTATTAACCATAGTGATTTGATATGTTCGCTATTTTTCCCGAGTCATTCTTCTATTATCTTACACCCATCGACTTGAGCTACCGCAGATACTCGATTTATTGGGGCATGTTCGATAACTATTTAGACGTTCAATCTATTGAGATTCGTTTAAATTGGTTATCCGTTTATTGTTGACGTAACTGAACATAAAACCCTACAACATTTATTATTGATAGATATTAGGATTCAACATGACTCATCCAATCATTACTGATCTAAACACTCGTTACACAGCTAAAAAATACGATGCAGAAAAACGCATCTCTGCGGAAGACATGGAAGTAATCAAAGAAGCACTTCGCTTGTCAGCTTCTTCTATCAACTCTCAGCCTTGGAAATTCATCATCATTGAGAGTGACGCAGCAAAACAACGCTTCCACAATACTTTCGAAAACATGTTCCAGTTTAACCAACCACATGCGAAAGAAGCGTCACACACGATCCTGTTTGCTCACGATCCTAAGTACACTAAAGAGAAATTCGCGAAGCGTGCTGATACAGAAGTAAGCTCTGGTCACTTACCAGCTGAAATGTACGAGCAATTCTTAGGTGCTTACGCATTCGCAGAAATGAACACAGACGAAACAGGTTTCAACGGTAACTGGACTAAGTCTCAAGTTTACATCGCACTAGGTAACACACTGCACACACTAGCTCGTCTAGGTATCGCTTCAACACCTATGGAAGGTGTAGATGCAGCTATGATCAGCGAAGAGTTTGCTGACGAACTAGAAGGTCACGTTGTTGATGTAGCGCTAGCTATCGGCTACCACAAAGACGGCGAAGACTACAACTACGGCAAACCAAAAGCGCGCCTAGCTCTTGATGAAGTCGTTACAACACTTTAGGGCGTGTTGACCTTTCGTGGTTAAATTTTGTTCGGATGGGGACGCCTAGTCAAAAGCGTTTTAATCGCGGCGAGGGAGAAGTAGCCTAGTCATTCTAAGCAAACCTCCCTCAACAAAGAGTAAAACGCTTTTTGCGGTGGCGCCCAGCCCGAACCCTTCGGGCAGCGTTTGCTGGTCATTTCTACTGCGTTATCGGCTTCTCATGTAGGCTAGCTACACATCGATGCCTCTGCCTTGTATAAATACCCAGCAACTCACTGCAAAAATCAGCTCGAAAGATCAACACGCCCTAGTTATTGATGTGACAGAGCCCTAACCGCAGGGGTATCAGGCAAGAAAACCTCGATAAACAAGAACAAAAAAAGCCAGTCAACAGACTGGCTTTCTTGTATTCATCTTAGTGCGATAAGCACATTGCGTTTAAGTAAAGGCGAACATTAACCGATAAACGAGATGTAACCCTGAAGGATAATCAGGTTAACGATATCGATAAAGAAGGCACCAACAATTGGCACCACCATGAACGCCTGTGGTGAAGGACCAAAACGGTTCACCAAAGAGCCCATGTTCATTACCGCTGTTGGTGTTGCACCTAGGCCGAAACCACAGTGACCACCTGCCATAACCGCTGCGTCGTAGTTAGAACCCATTACTTTGAACGTCACAAAGTAAGAGAAGATACCTAACACAACCGCCTGAACCGCCAGGATAACCAAGAACGGAATCGCAAGGTCAAATATGTTCCAAAGCTTAAGGCTCATTAGCGCCATTGCTAGGAACAGTGACAATGACACCGTACCAAGAATATCGACCGTTTCGCTGTCAGTCTTATGCAGCTTAGTCACTTCAAACACGTTAGTGATGAACACACCGATAAACAACGCGTAAACGAAGTCAGGAATCATCAACCAAGAAATTTCAAAAGTCGCCACCCACTGCTCTAGGTACTTCGCACCCGTGATACAGATAAGAAGGATGAACAACACTTCAATCACCTTCTTCGCCGTCACTTTGTCTTCTTCATACTCGTTGTAAGTAACAAGTTCAGGGAAGCGTTCATGTGTTTGCGTGCCAGTGCCGTACTCAGATTCAAGCTGGTTTTTATCAATCAGCTTTTGCGCCACTGGGCTACCGATAATACCACCGATGATCAAACCAAAGGTCGCTGAAGCCATCGCGATTTCTAGCGTATTTGCAATGCCAAACGTGTCTGCAAAAGTTTGAGACCAAGCCGCGCCTGTGCCGTGACCGCCCGAAAGGGTGATAGAGCCAGCAATCAAACCCATCAAGGGTTCAAGGCCTAGTGCCGTAGCTAAGGTTACGCCTACACCGTTTTGGATAATGATGTAAACCGACGCTACCCCTAAGAATAGGAATACCTTAGCACCACCTTTTATCAGCTGCGTGTAGTTCGCCGCAAGACCGACCGTTGCAAAGAACATCAACATAAACGTGTTCTGCAGGGGCAAGGAAAACTCAAGATCAAGGCCGTTAAAGTGCAGGGCTGTAATAGCAAAAGCGACAATCAAGCCGCCGACAATGGGCTCTGGAATGTTGTACTTTTTGAGAATCGGAAGCTTTGCATTGACGAAATGACCTAGAAACAAAACACTAATCGCGATTAGGAAGGATTCTAGTGGTCCAATTGAAATTAATTGATTCATATAACCTCTATTTTTTTACGTTCTCATCTTCCCTAATGAGTCTAGTTTTATCTGTAATTATTTGTGCTGCTCTACCTATATTTATACAAACTGGAGAGAAAGTGTGGATTCGAAAAGCGAACACATTACTGCGATCGCTTAGTACCATGTTAGTAGCACGTTAACTTTTATAGGAGATAAAAGGATTTGTGACAACAATCACCTCCTAAAAGTTGAAAACGGCGTGAGTATCTATGCCGCTGACTCTGCTTTCTTAATACCTAAAAAAGCAAAAGGAGCTATTTCTAGCTCCTCTTTCATCACCATCGCTGGTAATTAGAATTTTTTCGGTGCGTAACCAGTCATAACCTCAATGCGAAGTTCTTTACCGATCTTCGTCATTGGGTGAACAATTACGAGTCCTTTAACAGACTTTTTAAGTTTACCCATATCCGCTTGCTCAGCCTTAGTGATCTCACGGCTAAATGGCATATCAACCAGAGACTTACGCTCTTGGTTCACATCATAGCTTTCTTTGTGTTTAAGCTGGGCAATTTTCTTAGTTAGCTTCTTAATCTCTTCCTCGAACTGACGAACAACAGGACGATCATTACGAGTTTTAGCAGCATCTAACTTGTGGCGACACTTGTCTAGACGGTTGTTAATTTGTTGAAGTTCGTTTTTAACACTCATAATAATTTCCTAAGATTAAACAAGCCAATTCGGATTGGGGCGCGGAGTATAGCACAAGGGTTGTGTTGAACCGAAATTTATCTGTTAATTACCAATAGAAACGAATCACATCGACACCGCTCATTCAGCTTACTTATTCTTTGTGGCGAATCTCTAAGCGGATTATTCATTGATAGGATAGCGCCTACTTCAAAAATTGCAGTCCTCGATGCATCAAAATTCCGTCTAAACTTATACTCTAACGCAATAACTAAATCAGGGTACACAGCTTGGAGTTGTTACCCCCAGCACGACTCTGAATCGCAACGTAATCACAAGGATAGCCGATGACATTATTGAAACGAACATTGACCTGCAGCCTAGCCCTGAGTGCAATGTTTGCCACAACTTATGCATCTAGTGAACAAGCCACCCAAAGTAACCTAATCGTCGAGTACTCTACACCGCAAAATACCGAAGAAGAGCAGCTCAAACGAGAGATTCAAAGCAGTGGCGTTAATGACACCGTGGTCGACCTATCAAACCAACTCTTCATGTTTGAGAAGCCATTAACCATTCAATATGGCGGGGAAGAAGGACCACTCTACGATCCACAAACCCATCAAGTACTGATCCCTTACAGTTTTTACGCTGAGTCACTCAATTACTTTGAGAAGAACCAATACGAAAAAGAGTATGGGAAATCTGCGCAAACCGGCGCTATTGATACCTTGCTGCACACCCTGCTACACGAGACTGGGCATGCGTATATCGAAGATCAGAACATTGCCATATTGGGTAAAGAAGAAGATGCGGTTGATAACCTAGCAACCGTGCTACTGCTTAACTACGTAGAGCATGGGGCCGACGCTGCTATCAGCGCTGCAGACATGTTCGCTTTCGAGTCAGAAGACCGCCCAGAGTATTACGACTTGGGGGAATACATCGACGAGCACAGTTTCGACCTGCAGCGTTACTTCTCCACGTTATGCTTGGTGTATGGCAGCGATCCCGATGCCTATAAGAACTTGCTCGATGAAGTGGAAAACGACTATTTGAAAGACAGAAAAGAGTTCTGCGTTGAGCACTTTGACGTGATCAATGAAAATTGGCATCAGTATTTAAAAAAGAGTGACGATGCTTAGATGCTTAAAGGTTAGTGTCGAGAACTAGGAAAACGGCTTTGGCATCAAATTCCAAAGCCGTCACTCGATAGATTGGCTTAAGTCTTACGTGTTAAGAGTTAAGAGTTAAGAGTTAAGAGCTTAAACCCTAGACGTTCACTTTGTACTTCAGATCTTGAGCTTCATCGCCGGTCATCCCTCGAAATCCCCAGCAATGCGATGGCTGTTCCTTAATGGAAATTTCAATATCAATTGGAGAGATAGCTAACTGCTTCTCTATCTCAGAAAATATCTTCTTAATTAAGCGCTTTTTGGTGTTTACCGCTCGACCTTCCATCATATTTATCTCAATGACGGTATAGGCTTCTGTTCTTCCTTCCGGGTAAAAGAAGTCATCTCGTTCCAATGGCACAAACCGATGTGCTCGCTTGTCATCGGGTAAACCCATTTCACTGTTCAAGCACTGCTGCAACACATTAGAGAGCTGCAACTTAATTGGATTTAAGCACTCTTTGATACCATAAATAACAATCATGACCATTCCTTTGATGCGATGTTAGGTATAGAAGAACGTCAGATAGAAGCATCGTCTGGCAACTACCCATTCGCTTACTATTTGTACATATATTACATAATGACGCGTATGAAAAAAGGTAAAAACAGTGAATTTATGAACAGGTGCAACAAAATACCTATCCCTTTACGAACATAAGCCGAAGCGAATTGATCGAACACCACCCTCCCCGCGTATATCTTCTCAAATCACATCTGAACTAAGGAGTACTATGTGCCGAATTCACCTAGGAAGACCACGCGGACAGACGCCGAACCAGAAACACCCGTAGAGTCTTCTCTGGAGCTCGCTGTGTTTCCCCTCCCCATCTTCCTTTTACCGGGAGGCAGACAAAGACTGCGCATTTTTGAGCCAAAGTATCTCGCGATGGTCGCTCACGCAGCGCAGGGCGATGGTTTCATTATCGCCACTCAAGACAAATCTAACTCTGATCATCTCAGCTCTTGGGGAACAAAGGTGACCATCGTCGACTTCAATATGTCGGACGACCAGATATTAGAAATTGATGTCGAAGGCGAAAAGTTGGTGCAATTGCATGGGTCGTTTCGAGACGATGATGACCTGATTAAAAGTAAGTTCAGCTTGTTGCCTCACTGGCCTACCGATGAATATAAAGTGCCTAACGTGTTTACCGCTTTTTTGGTTCAGTTGTTTCGCGACCACGATTCGATAAGAACACTCTATCCCACTCCTGATTTTGAGAGCCCACAATGGATCTGTGCGCGATTGCTCGAAATGATGCCTATCCCACTGGAAAAGAAAACAGAATTTACTGAGCCAGCCAGTTTTCCGTCTCTAGTTCCTTTTTTGAATCAAATCATTACGGGGCAATAAGCACTTTTCTTCACTATAATTTTGTATAGTAGAAATTAATTTAAATTAAAGTGATCCCGACTTTCTCCTTTCACGTAGTGCCCATCAAATTCGCATGATGGTTAGTTACTATGCAAGTGGAAAGCAGAAGTTCAGGGAACGGCAAGGAGCATGTCATTATTCCCGATAACAAAGTACCTACAGACAACAAAGTACCGACAGAGCTCTCGAGCTGGCTGGTGTTGGTTGGTACAGACCGAGACAAGCAGGCGTTCACCTGTTTGTTCAAGTTCTTCGCTCCTAAGATCAAGCGTTTTGGTATCAGTAAGTTGGGTGGCGAAGCTGCTGCAAACGAGCTAGTTCAAGACACGATGACTAATGTTTGGAAGAAAGCACATCTCTACAATGTAGATAAAGGCGCTGCGACCACTTGGGTCTACACGGTAATGCGTAATGCAGCATTCGACATGTTGCGCAAAGTGAAAGCGAAAGCCGAACAAACGATAGCCGACGATATCTGGCCAATCGATGCGATGGTAGCCGAGTCTCAAAGCGAAGATTTGCCATTCGGAGACCATTTGATGAGCCGACACGTAATGACTCAAATAGAAAAGTTGCCTCTCGCTCAGAAAACCATCGTCAAAGGCGTTTACTTTCAAGAGCTCTCTCAAGAGCAACTCGCTCAGCAACTTGGCGTCCCACTTGGAACAGTGAAATCACGTCTGAGACTCGCTTTAGCCAAATTAAAAGTTCACATGGGGGAACAAGACCATGATTAAACATCACCCAAACGCGGCAATCTTGAAAGACTTCGTCGATGGCACGTTGGCTGATTCAGTTTCTTTGATTGTTTCTAGCCATGTAGAGCTGTGTGAACACTGCCAACAACAAGTCAAGCAGCTTACAGCGGTAGCAGCGAATAATGCTTTTGACGCAGAGCCAGTATTCTCAAATGAAGATCTAGACAGCTTCTCAATGGACGACATGGACTTTGATTTTGACGCGATAGAGCAAATCACAGCTGATACTTCTCAGTCTGTTGAAGTGACTCCAGAGGTTCAGAAAGTAACTGTCGCTGACACGACATTCACAATCCCTCGCGCTCTAAACTCAGTAGCGAGAAAGGACTGGATGAACCTAGGCAAAATTTCACGAGCAAGACTCGATTTTGCTGACGAAGCACACCACACCAGCTTGTTGCACATCGACAAAGATGGACAAGTGCCTTGCCACACCCACAAAGGCTTCGAGATCACGCTTCTTCTAGAGGGCAGTTTCGAAGACGAAATGGGCGTTTACAACAAAGGTGACTTCATCTGGTTGGATGGCAATCACACTCATCAACCGGCAACAAAAGAAGGTTGTGTCTGTTTAACCGTTTCAAGTGATGCGCTTTACTTCACAAAAGGTGTGAGCCAACTATTCAATCCACTTGGAAAATATATCTATTAACCCAGTTGCAGGCTATAAATATACAGGATGGCATAAAGCTATCCTGTATATCGTCAATACATCTGAATAAAAACAACTACGGTGTCAAAGTAAAAACACACCCAGCTCTGTAAATACGATTAGCAATGTTGAACTATAAGAAAAAGCTCAGAGCAAGAGCAAAGGAGTTGGCCAATGGAAAAGAAAATCAAAATCGGTATCAGTGCATGTGTTGCTGGACACAAAGTACGTTTCGACACAGGTCATAAACGCTCTCGTTTTTGTACAGACGACCTAGCAGACTACGTGGAATTGGAACCTGTTTGCCCAGAGATGGCTGTTGGTCTTCCAACCCCTCGTCCAACCATTCGTCAAACAAGAATGCTAGATGACATCATCCATGTTTCTCGCCCTGATGGCTCAGGTGATGTGACCAACGAACTGATCGAGTTCGGTCAAAACTACTCAAAGAAAAACCAACACATTGCTGGCTTTATTGTGTGTCAAAAAAGCCCAACCTGCGGCATGGAGCGCGTGAAGGTGTACCACCACCATGGTCGCGGCTCTGAATCGACAGGCATAGGCATGTTCACCCAACAAATTATGGACGGCAACCCGTTACTTCCCGTTGAAGAAAACGGCCGCCTTAACGATCCCATTTTGCGTGAAAACTTCATGACTCGAGTGTTCACTTACCAAAAATGGCTCGATCTTGTGGATGAAGGTGTGACCAAGCACAAACTGATTCAGTTCCACAGCGCCCACAAATATCTAGTCATGTGTCACCACGTTGAGGGTTACAAAAGCTTAGGCAAACTGCTAGCGGGTAATGATTTAGATATCGACGAACTAGCGGCTCAATACATCGAAGGCTTGATGACGGCGTTGTCTCATCACGCGAATCGAGGCAGTCACGCCAATACGCTGCATCATTTGCAGGGTTACTTTAAAAAACAACTGAGTAGCGCTCACAAGCAAGAGCTGACCAACCAGATCGCATCATTCAGAGAGGGCGTTGTTCCACTGCTAGTGCCACTGACACTGATCAATCACTACCTGATGGAATACCCGAACGAATACCTAGAATCACAGGTTTACCTAAACCCGCACCCTCAAGAACTTAAACTGAGATACGGATATTGAGCGACATACTATGGATACGACGAGACCTGCGGATTCACGATAACCCAGCGCTCGTCGCGGCAGTTGAAAACGGCGTAACGACCGCCGTTTTCATTTCAACGCCTCAAACGTGGCGGCAACACCACATTGCGCCGATCAAAGCTGATTTCATCTATCGTCATCTAAAACAACTCGATTCCCAGCTCGCTGAATTCGGGATAACGTTGCTTCACCTGAAAGCTAGCGACTTTGACGACCAATCCAAACAGCTCATCGATTTGTGCCAGCAGCTTGATGCCAAGTGCGTCTACGCTAACTCTGAACCAGAGGTCGATGAACAAGCTCGCGATAAAAAGCTGATTTCAAGCGGCCTAAACCTGAAGATCAGCGATTGTGACGTTATGCTGCCACTCGGTAGCGTTCTCAACAAACAAGGCGAGATGTTCAAAGTCTTTACGCCCTTTAAGAACGCTTGGTTAAAAGAAGTTCAGGTGAAAGGCATCATCTGCAGTCCAGCTCCTGTCGAGTCAGCTGAACGTTCACAAACACAGCTTCCTGACGACTTACAAGCCTTAACCATCTCTGCTGACTATGATTTCGATTTTCCGCGTGTTGATTCGAGTCGCTGGCCATTAAGCCAAGATGTATTGGGCAATGTGATCCCCAATTTCTTAGGCAATAAAGTCAACGACTACGCACGTCTGAGAGATATTCCCTCAGTTAAAGGAACATCGGGGCTATCACCTTATTTAGCGATTGGCGCCGTGAGCCCACGTTGGTTAGCGATTCAATTGATTCAGCAGCAACCCGATCTGTTATTTGATACGCAATTACCGGCCTTTTGTTGGCTCAATGAATTGATTTGGCGAGATTTTTATAAGCATTTGATGTTCCACCACCCTAAACTGGTCAAAGGTGCTAACTTTCAGCAAAAATACAATGGTTTAGATTGGTATCACGATCATCCTAGCTTCAAAGCTTGGTGCGAAGGAAAAACAGGATATCCATTGGTTGATGCCGCAATGCGTCAACTGGTTGAAACGGGCTGGATGCACAACAGACTAAGAATGGTGGTGGCAAGCTTCCTAACCAAGCACCTGCTTATTGACTGGCGTTGGGGCGAGCGTTTCTTTATGTCGCACCTTATCGACGGAGACTTTAGTGCCAACAATGGTGGCTGGCAGTGGGCTTCAAGTACTGGCTGTGATGCTCAACCTTACTTCCGAATTTTCAATCCAATCACTCAGAGTGAAAAGTTTGATCCAAAAGGAATTTTTATTCGTAAGTACATACCAGAGCTGCAAAATATCCCAGATAAGCATGTACATTTCCCACATGACTTTATCGCTAAAAACGGAATAGACAGCGAATACTGGCAACCCATCGTTGAGCATAAAGAAGCACGATTGAGAGCCTTAGCCTTCTTCAAATAATTAGAGTGAATATTATGGATAACTCTCTATGGCTTGATAACTTTCTCAACATGTATCGAGAACTCGGAACCGACAATTTCGACGTGCTTAAGACGGTTTATCACCCTGATATTGAATTCCAAGATCCGCTGCATCATGTCAGCGGTATTTCGGCGCTTACGCACTACTTCGAGAACCTCTACACCCAAGTAACCAGCTGTTACTTTCATATCGAACACACTTTCGAAGCGAACGACGAAGCTTCCGTTTACTGGACGATGCAGTTTGCTCACAAGCAATTAAATGGGCAAAAGCCAATCGAAGTACAAGGGCACAGCCACCTTAAGATGCTCGACGGTCAAGTGGTCTACCACAGAGACTACCTCGACGTCGGCTCTATGTTGTACGAACACATTCCAGTACTGGGCTGCGCGATCAAATCCATCAAAAAGAGGGCGAGCCGATAATGCGTATTATGATTACAGGCGCGACCTCTGGTATCGGCCAATCCCTAGCTAAAGATTACGCTCAGCAAGGGCATCAGGTGATTGCTTGTGGCCGCAACTCAGACAAGCTGCAAGCCTTAGTTGACTCGCACGAGACAGACGTCGCGCATTCATCAATTTCACCGCTCTGTTTCGACTTGACTGATTACCACAACTTCCCAGAACTCGACCAAGACAAGCCGCTCGACCTGCTGATTTTAAATGCAGGTGATTGTGAGTACATCGACGACCCAGTGAACTTTGATGCCGAGCTATTCGAGCGCGTCATCAACATAAACCTAATTTCAATTGGCTACGCCCTTAAAGCTTGGTTAAAAAACATCAAGCCCGGCGGCCGTTTGGTTTTAGTCAGCTCCAGCGCCAGCTTTTTACCTTTGCCAAGAGCCGAGGCTTATGGCGCTTCAAAGGCAGCTCTCACCTACTTAGGCAGAACACTTTCGGTTGATCTGGCAACGCACAACATTCATGTCTCAATTGTGCACCCTGGCTTTGTTGAAACGCCATTAACCGAGCGAAATACGTTCTCTATGCCTATGATTATTAGTAGTGAGGCCGCAACTCAGCGAATCGTAAATGGTATCGCTCAAGGAAAGAGTGAAATTGATTTCCCAAGACGATTCATCATGTTGATGAAGCTACTAAGAATGCTTCCAACTCCAGTTTGGCAAAAACTCGCTTCAAGGATGGTATAACAATGAAGAAAATCGCCATTATTGGTTCAGGTATCTCTGGACTCACTTGCGCGCATATATTAGATAAGCACCACGACGTAACAGTATTCGAAAAGAATGATTACGTTGGGGGGCACACCGCGACCGTTGATATTGAACATCAAGGCTCGGCGTTTTCGATAGATACAGGTTTCATCGTATTCAACGATCGAACCTACCCGAATTTCAATCAGCTTCTAGAACAACTCGATGTCGAAAGGCAACCGACTGAGATGAGCTTCAGCGTCCACAACACGACGACCAAGTTTGAATACAACGGCCACAGCATTAATTCGTTATTCGCGCAGAGGAGCAACATCTTCAAACCTCAGTTCTGGTCTTTAGTGTCTGACATTCTCAAGTTCAACAAGCTGTGTAAGGCTCAGTTTGAAAGCAATGAATTCACACCAGACGTTACCCTTGGCAGTTTCCTACGAGATAATCAATTTTCCGACTTTTTCAGCCAGCACTACATCTTACCGATGGGCGCGGCGATTTGGTCGACAAGCTTGGAAGAAATGGAAGAGTTTGAGCTCAAGTTCTTCATTCAGTTTTTCTACAACCATGGATTGCTCGATATCGCGAACCGTCCTCAGTGGTATGTGATACCAAAGGGATCGCGTTCTTATGTTGAAATCATCCTTTCACGCCTAAGTAAGACTGTTGCACTGAATACATCGATTAAACAAGTGACTCGCCAAGAAACAGGCGTCACGATTGAATTTGAAGATGGCAGCGCACAAGGTTTCGACGAAGTAATATTTGCCTGCCACTCAGACCAAGCCTTACGCTTGCTTGGTGATGCAACAGAACAAGAGCAACAGGTACTGAGCGAGATCCCATACAGCCGCAATGAAGTGGTTCTGCACACCGATACTCGCTTACTCCCAGATAGAAAACTGGCTTGGGCAAGTTGGAACTACATGTTGGATGGCGACAGTAAACGACCTGCTTGTGTCACGTACAACATGAACATTCTGCAAGGCATCGAAAGCCAAGACACCTTCTGTGTCACCTTGAATCAAAGCGAAGCCATCGACCCAGAAAAAATTATTCGCAGCTTTGTTTATCATCACCCGGTACTTAATTCGAACACGGTCGAAGCTCAGCACAAGCGTGAGCAAATCTGTGGCAAAAACCAGACGCACTTTGCTGGCGCTTATTGGTATAACGGCTTCCATGAAGACGGTGTCCACAGTGCACTCGATGTGACCAAACGCTTCGGTTTAGATTTGAGTACGAGTTCCGCGCTATGAACAGTCAAACCCTGACACCCGAGATGGGGATCGCATCCGAAAAGAGTGAAGAGCTCAGCGGTATCTATTGGGGTAACGTCAGACATCGCCGCTTTGGCGACATCACTCATGAGTTCAGCTATCAGCTGTATATGATGGGGTTAGATCTTGATGAGCTGCCCCAAACCACAGCGCGCAGTGCGCTGTTCGGAACTCGTTGGTACAACCCGATTCGCTTTGTCGAATCGGATTATCTCGCTGAAAAAAAAGAAAATGTCACCACGGATGAACCAAAATCACTTAAGCAACGTATAGCTTCCAAAGTGCAACAACTTGGTGGGGTTTGGTCTGATTCAAACCGTGTGACGATGCTGGCTCAGTGCCGCTGTTTAGGCATCTACTTCAGCCCAATCAACTGTTTCTTCTGTTATGACGAGACTGGAGATTGTAAGTACATGTTGGCTGAGGTGAGTAACACGCCTTGGCGAGAAAGACACTACTATCTCATCGACATGCACCAAGAATTGAAGGTAAAAAAAGAGTTTCACGTTTCGCCGTTCATGGATTTGAACATGACTTATTTTTGGAAGATTAAGCCACCAGCGAAACGCACGTTAGTTCACATCGAAAGCCGCCGAGACGACAAGCTTTTCGATGCGACACTGGCTCTGACGAAGCAGTCAGTAACCAAGACAAACATTAGACGAACGGTATTCAAGATTCCGGCGATGACGATAAAAGTCGTGATGGGAATTTATTATCAGGCTCTCAAATTATTCCTGAAAAAAGTACCGTTTGTGGCGCATCCAGACTCAACGTCTTAAGCGCACATGAAAGAACTCAATTGAAGCTTGGGTTCGCTCCAATCAAGGAGCAGAACTCAGCTTAGTTGGCACAAAATATTAGAATGAGTTATCAGCGAGGTTTACATGGAACAGCTTGCCAAACAAAACAACAATATTGAACAACAAGCTAAAGCCGTTGCTGTTTCAAGCAACTGTAAATATCGAGCTTTAATCTTCAAGGTGTTAGAAAGCCTGCAATTCGCGACGCTCGAGATCATTGAGCGCGACCAGCATTCGGTGTTCGGTGATCGAGAAGCAGACTTGAAAGGTCGAATCGTGATTCATGATGCGACCTTTTTTAGAGATGTGGTCATCAACGGCAGTATCGGCGCATCTGAAGCATACATCGATGGTAAATGGACCAGCCCAAATCTAACGCGTGTGATTCAAATCATGGCTCGTAACCAAGCCCAATTGGATGAACTTGATGACAAGACACAATGGATTTCTCGCATCAAAAACCTATTGCTGCGTCGTAAGAATGCCAACACCGAGCAAGGCTCTAAGCGAAATATTCTCGCCCACTACGATATTGGCAACGAGCTGTATGAGCGCTTCTTAGATAGCTCGATGCAGTACTCTTCCGCAATCTACAGCGAAGACGCAGAAACCTTGTCGAAGGCTCAACAAAACAAAATGAAAACCATCTGTGAGCGACTAGAACTGTCTGAGAAAGATAGCGTGGTCGAGATAGGCACAGGGTGGGGCGGCTTAGCCATCTTCATGGCGCAACACTACGGTTGCCACGTCACCACTACCACGATCTCAGATGCCCAACATGCACTTGCTGAACAGAGAGTAAAAGCGCTTGGTTTAACCGACAAAATCACCCTGCTCAAAGAGGATTATCGCAATCTCACTGGTGAGTATGACAAGTTGGTTTCGATCGAGATGATAGAGGCGGTCGGACATGAGTATCTACAAACCTTCTTTGAAAAATGTTCCTCGCTACTTAAGCCCTCAGGCAAGATGCTGATTCAAGCAATTACTATTGCTGACAGCCGTTACGACAAATACCGCAAAGGTGTCGACTTTATTCAGAAGTACATCTTCCCCGGCGGTTGCCTACCTTCTGTTTCAGTGATGACCCAACACCTTGCGACCAGCACCGACCTTGTGGTTCAAGAAATTGATGACATTGGCCTACACTACGCTCGAACGCTGAATGATTGGAACATCGCCTTTGAAAATAGTTGGGAAGAGCTAGAGTCTCTCGGCTATTCAGAAGAGTTTAAACGCTTATGGACCTTCTACTTCTGCTACTGTGAAGGCGCATTCAAAGAGCGCGTGATCAGCACTCACCATGTAGTCGCAAGAAAACCTCGTTACTTTGGAGAAAAAGATGAAGCGGTTTTGGATTATTAATCTCGTACTGTTTCAAGCGACCTGGGTTTGCAGTGCTTTCTTTACCGCGCAAGCCCCGTTCGTCACACCACTGATTGTAGTGGTTCACTTCCTTCTATCACCGACTCGCAGTAGCGATTTGAAGATACTCATTTTATTACCATTGGGGCTATTGCTTGATAGCCTCTTACTCCACTTCGGCGTGTTTGCCGTCGACTCTGAAATTGCGAATCAATCGTGGTTCCCGGTGTGGCTTATCTGCCTGTGGATCATGTTCTTAATCAGTTTTAACCACAGCCTAAATTGGCTTTTAAAATGCTCGAAAGTGATCTTGTTTGTCATAGGGTTCGTAGCAGGTACTAGTAGTTATTGGGGAGGCATCAAAGCAGGTGCTCTTCTTACTACTTGGCCAGATGCATCGGTAGTTGCTGCCCTTGCAATAAGTTGGGGGATTTTGTTGCCCTTACTGGTGGCCGCCTACTCCAACTTAATACAACCTAAAATGGCAATAACGAGGTGACTTATGGCTTATCCACGCAACCCGACACAAACGTTCAAACCTGAGCGAGGTATTGTTCGCGCTCATCAGCAAGCAAAAAACACACTTCTAAGCTTTATTACTCTCCCGTTAATCTTTGCTGCGCTGTTATTTGCCGGACACGCTAGAGCCTCTGCTGTCGATGATCTGAACAAACGTGGTGAGGGTGAAATGAGTTACCTGTTTTGGACTCTCTACTCGGCAGAATTCTACGCGACTCCAACCAACTCCGAACGAGCTTTGAAGCTTGAGTATTACCGCTCTATCGATAGCAAAGACCTCGTAGACGCTACCGAAGATCAGTGGAACAAGCTTGGCTACTCTGACAGCAACATTCAACGTTGGTTGAAACCCTTGTACGCGATGTGGCCGAACGTGGAAGAAGGAAGCACACTCACGATTCGTATCGCTGAAGATAACGTAAGTCGTTTTTATTTCGATGAACAACCGATCGGCACCATCCAAGACAAGCAATTTGGTGAAGCCTTTCTAGCGATTTGGTTGTCTGAAAACACCTCTGAACCCGGTCTTCGTAAACAACTTTTAGGTTTGAACAAATGAATCCAAAAACAACAATAATAAAATTTGCTCTGGCATTTTTTTCACTCACTTGGCTAGTGGGCTGTGGCTCTGCAAGTTTAGAAGACCATGTCGACACAACGCCAGAGCTCAAGCTTGAAACCTTTTTTAATGGCGAGCTAATGGCCTACGGCATGGTGCTAGACCGCTCTGGTAACTTACTGCGCCGCTTTGATGCCAAACTGATCGCGACTTGGGACGGTGACAACGGAGAAATAAAAGAGTGGTTCTCTTTTGCTGATGGCGAGCGCTCAACTCGCGTTTGGAATCTGATCAAAACGGGCGAAAACACCTATTCTGGGACTGCCAACGATGTCGTTGGAACCGCTTATGGTGAAACCCAAGGTTCTGCGCTGTATTGGAAATATGATCTAGAAATTGAAGTAGACGGCAGCACCTATGAAGTGGTGCTCGATGATTGGATGTTCTTAATGGACGATAAACGCTTGTTCAACAAGACTGAGATGTCTAAGTTTGGCTTTAAAGTCGGAGAGGTCATCTTATACATCGAGAAGATTTGATGTAACTGCCGTTTCTGATTCTTAGTTTTAAAACGATGACTACATCTACAGTACGTAACAAAACAGCCCACAACGAAAATTGTGGGCTGTTTTGTTTGATCCCTCGAATAGCATACCTGCATGCTCAAGCCATTGTGCTAAGATGCGCCACCAGCATACAAATGGACTAGACTGACACTAAGCAGTCCCCATTTGTTTCGCTAAGCGTAGATTCCCTACCATGAATAATTGAAAAGGCTTTAAAGCATGAGCAAGTTGACCTCAGCGGAGCGTAAAGCTCGCGACAATGAACGTTTCTCACAACGCGTAAACGACCGCAGAGAAAAAGGTGAAGACGTAGTTGCTTACGCACTGACCAACAAAAAAGCTGTAAAATTCCTGACTAAGTCAGAGAAAAAACGTTTCAACGAAACGAGAGCGACTCTGCAAGAAGAGAAGCGAGTGAAAGAACAAGAAGAGCTTAACCGAATCGAAGACGCGTTCACGATCAAACAGTTCGACGACGAATAATCACTTATGATTACTCAAAAGCGCTGGCTCTATGCCGGCGCTTTTACTTGTTAGTTCTGCTACTTTTTGGCTGTGTTATTTCTGACCAAACCAGTCGATTCTTAACGACTTTCCCCACACTCTTATTCCCCTACGGCTCAACCGATCACCCAAGCTATCAACCAGGCTATCGATCAACTTTAGCCATAGATCTCAGAAAATCTTAGCCTAGCCCCTTACTATCTCGAATCAACTCTACAAACTTAAGACAGTATGATTTTAATTACCGGATCAAGCAGCGGTTTAGGCGCAGCTCTCGCGAAACAATATGCTAACGCCGACGCTCAGCGCGTAGCCATTACAGGTCGCAATGCACAACGTTTAGCAGAAGTGGCGCAAGGCCTACCTGCGAATACCATTAGCCAAGCGTGTGATCTCTGTGACCCGCACTCAGTGAGTGAGTTATTGGATGCGTTACCTGAAATGCCTAAACTGGTGATCCACAGTGCTGGCAGTGGCTACTTCGGTAAAATAGAACAGCAAGATCCAACCACCATCAGCGACATGCTGAAGAACAATATCGAGTCTTCGATCTTTTTGATTCGCGAGCTTGTGCAGCGCTACAAAGATCAATCGGTCACCATTGCAGTGGTGATGTCGACGGCGGCCCAAGGTGCTAAAGCGGAAGAGTCCACCTACTGCGCGGCAAAATGGGCCGTGAAAGGCTTTATCGAATCGGTGAGGTTGGAGCTAAAAGGTCACCCGATGAAAATCGTGGCGGTTTACCCTGGAGGAATGGCGACCGAGTTTTGGAATACAAGCGGTAAAGGCATGGATACCTCGAGCTTTATGACCGCGCAAGAAGCCGCTCAGATGCTACAACAGGCGTTGACCAGCACAGAGCATGGATTCGTGTCAGATATCACGATAAACCGCGGCTAGCAGGTAAACAGCTCGCTTAATCGGTAAATAGAGCGACACATTACCAAAGAAATGATTAGAGTAATTATTTGTGAGGGTGAGCATGAAAGTGTGCGACAATGCTCGGCGTAAATTCATATTCAAGGTTTATTATGAAACTTCTAGTTCGTAACCTATCGCGCTCTACCTCTGAGCAAGACATCCGTGTGCTATTTTCTGAGTTTGGCTCAGTAAAAGAGTGCAGCCTAGTTTTAGACCAAGAAACTGGCGACTCAAAAGGCTTCGCTTTTGTTGAAATGCCAGAGCAAGAAGAAGCTAAAGCGGCACTAAACAAGCTGAACTTGTCAAAGCTTGGCAAAAACACGATTCGTGTAAAAGTAGCGAACTCTTAATCGATTCAAT
The DNA here is from genome assembly GCF_041473835.1 of Vibrio sp. 10N.222.55.A1. Taxonomy (NCBI): domain Bacteria; kingdom Pseudomonadati; phylum Pseudomonadota; class Gammaproteobacteria; order Vibrionales; family Vibrionaceae; genus Vibrio; species Vibrio sp. 10N.222.55.A1. The sequence continues at coordinate 105,148 of NZ_JBFRSX010000015.1, forward strand.
GCTTCATAAGCCGCATGGCTTAGCTTAACAGCAGCACAGATGATAAAGCCCGTAACGATATGACGTTTTCCAGCGCAATATCGTTACGGGCTTTTTGCTGCTCGCAATTCTCTTTTCACACGATTTGAATACGCCTACAGACCTTCATGTTCATCAATAGCACGTCTTGCTTCGGCCATTGAACATCCAGATTCCATCACCAGCTGAGCCACAGTCATTGAAGGTGTAGCGGCCAACAGAGATGCCAAACACACCACGGGTTTAGGCAGCACTTTGTCGATTGCAATTGCTATCCAACCGTCTTTTTCATGGGTTAACATCGTTTTAAATTCAACGAGTTGATACTCTTGAGCGACCAACAGCCAATTACGCGAACGACGAACTCGTTTCAACTGACATCCACATTCCGCAGCATTCACCATCACTTGGCTTTTATCACTCACACGATGTACAAAACTATTCAATGGGACGCTAAACATAACTCTCTGCTAATCAATCTATTCCTACCATTCAAGAGCTCTCTACCTATCTCTCAAAACTTTCTAACTGTCACTCAATTAAAACCGTACGTAGGATTACACAGACACAAAAAAACCGCCAGTGATGCACTAAGCAACCTCGCGGTTTTTGGATGTTAACGTGTGTGGTTTACGCTTTAGTTTCTACCACAATGTCCGTTTTTACCGAGTTCGCGATAAAGCAGTTTTTGTGCGCCAAGTGGTGCAGTTTGTCGAGCTGCTTGGCGGTGGGCTTTTTGGTACCTAAAAACACAATTTTAGGGCGCAGAGTCACCTTAGTGACCGATGAGCGGCCAGATTCATCTTCTTCCAGCACACCAATCGCATCATCGACATAGGAGTCGATCACGTACTTCTGCTTTGCGGCAATGCCCAAAAACGTCAGCATATGGCAGCTAGAAAGTGCCGCGATAAACGCTTCTTCTGGATCAACATTCGCTTCCACCGAAAACGGCAGTGGCACAACATGTGGAGAGGACGAAGCAGGCACAGTGACACCACCATCGAACTCCCACGTATGACCTCGACTGTATTGATTGTCGCTAAAGACTTCATCTTCTGCTTTTTTCCAGCGAATGACCGCTCCATATTCAGACATAATTTCTTCCCTTTTTAAAGCTCAATAAATTAACGATCAGCTGGATGATTGACACCATCGTTGGTCACCACATCACCAATATCAAAAGGATTCACCCCTTCCAAACAGCCGATGTTAAAACCGTATTCGTTTGGGCTAGAACGGCGCTGATGATGGGTATAGATACCGCAGTTTGAGCAGAAGTAATGCTTCGCGGTATTGGTATTGAATTGGTAAAGCTTGAGATGCTCTGCACCTTTAAGGATCTTGATGCCATCCAGCGCAACAGAGCCCACAATCGCTCCCCTGCGACGACAGATCGAGCAATCACAGCGGCGTGGTTTTTCTATCCCGTTAGGTAAACTGAGCTCTAGTTCAACCGCACCGCAATGGCAGGTTGCCTTGTGAAAAGGTTGGATAACCGTATCTCCGACGACTTTCATTTTTCTCTCCAATCACATCCTTATGTTGGTCGTATCATAACCAGTTCAATGTTCTCTGTCCGTACCCGGGTGTTGAGTTCGAGAGATCTGTCATGCGCTGCTTCTCGGCTAATCTAACTAGACTTTTCAACCAAATCGCCAAACCGCTCAAACAAGAAATCAAGAAACAACCGGATACGCTTGGGCTGATATTTCTTGCTGATGTACACCACATTCAAATCGGCACTCGACACCGACATCGCGGTGTTGAAGTTCTTCATGTAGCCATTAAGCAGCGTCACAAGGCGCTGGTTATTGATGTCGCCTTGCACATCCAGTACCGATTTAAGAGCAATGCCCTCGCCTTTTAATGCCCAGTAGCGAATAACTTCGCCATCGTCTGAAAATCGCTTTGGAACAACCGTAATCGACTTCTTCATATCATGATCTTGGAAGTGCCATATCTTGAGCTCTTCATTGCTGCGCAGCATGGCTAAACAATCGTGATCAATCAAATCTTGTGGTGTTAACGGTGTTCCATGCTTGGCAAGATATTCAGGAGAAGCACACAGCACACGTCGGCTTGGTGACAAGCGTCTGGATATCAAACTGCTGTCGACCAGTTCACCATAACGGACCACGATATCCATGCCAGATTCAGCAATGTTCGAGAGGTTATCGTTCAAGTAGAGGTAAGGGATCACGTCGGGATATTGCTGACAGAACTCAGAGAGAATCGGAAGAATGTACTGCTTTCCGATGTCTTTAGGCGCGGCGATTTTTAGCGAGCCTTTGACTTCTTTTACGCCATTTTGAATCAGGTTTTCGGCCTCACTGACGTTGTCTAAAATCTCCAAACATGCCTTGTGATACAGCTCCCCTGAGTCGGTCAAAGACACATGACGCGTGCTTCGATTCAACAACTTCACACCATATCGTTCTTCAAGCGCCTGCAGCCTTGCTGTCATGGTCGCAGGAGAAAGCCCTAACTCTCGCCCCGCCGCCGCTAACCCGTGATGCTTAACAATACTGACGAACATCGCCATATCTGAAAACTTATCCATACGATTCTCGCTTCCACCTCTTTGTCTTACTTCTCGATCTTAATGCTCGATTTGAATACTCAGTCACACTATTCAGGTTAACCGAATAATGAATTTATATTTTAACCAATTATCAAATTTAGTCGAATAAATATAATGGCAAACATCAACAGAACAACGCAGGAATTCAGAGCATGACTAACGAATCGACTAAACAAGAGAAACACACTTTCGTCATCATTGGTGGCACATCAGGTATCGGCAAGGCACTCGCGATGAAATTGAGAAACGAAAACAACACAGTGCACATCGCTAGCCGACATACAGGACTTGATATCAGCAATGAAAAATCAATTTGTGAATACTTTGAATCGATTGGCGTGTTTGACCACTTAATCGTAACGGCTGGCTCATCCGCTCCCGCAGGAAAAGTAACAGACGTAGCAACCGCAGACGCCAAGACAGCTTTTGACACTAAGTTTTGGGGCAGCTTAAACGTAGCCAAACATGCCGCTCGTTACATGACACCAAACGGGTCTATCACGTTCACAACTGGCATGTTGTCACGCAAAGTTGTTGCTGGTACTTACGTAAAAACCGCCATCAACGCCGCACTAGAAAGCGTAACCAAAATACTGGCGAAAGAGCTATCACCTATTCGAGTCAATGCCGTTAGCCCGGGTTTAACCATGACGGAAGCCTACAAAAACATGGACGATTCCGCTCGTACAAGCATGTACGACAACGCCAAAAACAACCTACCCGCAGGCAAGGTTGGCGAGCCTTCAGAGATAGCCATGGGTTACCTGTTCGTAATTAATAACCCATACGTCACAGGGTCAATCATCGATATCGATGGCGGCGCTCTACTCGGCTAACACTCCGCAAAGAAGCAAAGAAGCAAAGACATAAAGAACAATCGTTAGGGCGTGTATCTCACGTCCTAACAAACAAGAATTAACACAGGTACTTCACTATGAAATCAGAAGCGATCCATAAAGAAAAGATCCCATTCCAAGTTTGGATACTGACACTCGCAGCTTTTGCCATCGGCACCGCTGAGTTTGTTATTGCAGGCATCCTTCCACAAATTGCCACATCCCTTTCGATCACCGAAGGTCAAGCCGGATACCTAATCAGTGCTTACGCATTGGCTATCGTTATTGGTGGCCCGATCTTAACCATCTACCTCGCACGTTTTAACAAGAAGATGGTACTGATTGGCTTAATGGCACTGTTCATCATCGGTAATGTCTTATCAGCCCTTGCTCCTAGCTACCCACTTCTACTTGCCAGCCGTGTTATCGCAGGCTTAGTGCAAGGCCCTTTTTATGGTATCGGTGCGGTTGTTGCAACCAACTTAGTGTCTGAAAAAATGGCAGGTCGTGCCGTTGGCCAAATGTTCGCAGGCTTAACACTCGCTAACGTTCTTGGCGTTCCAGCTGGTACATGGGTCAGCTTGCAATTCGGCTGGCACACTACTTTCTTTACCGTGGCAGCACTTGGCACTATCGCGATGCTTGCCATTTTGATATCGATTAAATCGACAGGTCACAGTGAAGCGAAAGACATCAAAACTCAGCTTCTAGCGTTCAAAAATCCAATGTTACTGATCAGCTTAGCAATCACCGCTTTTGCTTGGTCTGGCTTCATGACGCTTTACGGTTACCTTGCGCCAATCGCCATGCACATCACGGGTTACAGTCAAGAATCAGTGACTTGGATCTTAGTGATTGTAGGTGTTGGCTTAATCATCGGTAACACCTTGGGCGGACGCTCTTCAGATAAAAACCTAGGCAAAGCTTCAATGTTTTGGGCTGTCGCAATGATCGTGTCATTGGTGGTGGTTGGCCTTGTGGTAGACAACAAAATCCTATTCGTTGCAGCTGCATTTATCTTTGGTATTGCATCATTTGCGAACGTCCCTGCCATGCAACTTCGAGTAATGAACCACGGTGGCGAAGGGCAAGAGCTAGCAGCAACTGCGAATATCTCAGCGTTTAACTTAGCCAATGCCTTTGGTGGATTCCTTGGCGGCATGGTACTCGACAGCCAACTAGGCGCAGGAATGATTCCGTTCGCAGCCGTTGTTGTCCCAGTGATTGGTTTGTTGCTTATTGCAAAAGCCAACCGATCTGAAAAGCCACAGAGCAACTCTATTTTCAGCCCAGCAGAAAGCAAATAACGCGACTTATCGCCCCAATAAAAAACGAAAGATCACAGCATTAAAACAAGGTAAATACCATGAGCAAATTATTCGAAACAGCAGAACTGAAAGGCCTAGAACTACAAAACCGTGTGGTTATGGCCCCCATGACACGCGCTCGTACAAGCCAACCTGGAAACGTGCCAAATGAAATGATGGCAACTTACTACCAACAACGTGCCAGTGCTGGGCTAATCATCACTGAAGCGACACAAATCTCAGACGACTCTCAAGGGTACTCATTCACACCCGGCGTTTACACAAGTGAACAAGTAACAGGCTGGCAAGGTGTCACCTCTGCTGCTAAAGAACAAGGTGCTGCGATATTCTGCCAACTATGGCATGTGGGTCGCGTGTCTCATCCAACCTTCCAAAAAGGTGAACTACCAATCGCACCTTCGGCACTGGCTCCGGTAGAAACTCAGGTTTGGATTTCTGATGAGAATGGTAATGGCAACATGGTGGATTGCATTCAACCAAGAGAAATGACCCAAGCCGATATTGATCGTGTGGTTCAAGATTTTGCTAAGTCAGCGAAGAAAGCGGTCGAGGCAGGGTTCAATGGCGTGGAAATCCACGGTGGCAATGGTTACCTGATTGACCAGTTCCTAAGAACCAACTCAAACAAGCGCACCGACAACTATGGCGGCAGCCGCGAGAACCGACTTCGTTTTCTAATCGAAGTAGTGGATGCAGTCATTGATGCGATTGGTGCCGATAAAGTGGGTGTACGTTTAGCCCCGTTCATCACCTTCAAAGACATGAACTGCCCAGACATCGTGCCAACGATTTTAGAAGCGTCAAAGGAACTGCAAGCTCGTAATATCGCTTATCTGCACCTATCAGAAGCCGATTGGGATGACGCGCCTGTGATACCTGAAAGCTTCCGTATAGAGCTAAGAGCCTTGTTCTCTAACACCATCATCGTCGCTGGCAGTTACACACCACAACGCGCCGAAGAAGTACTAAGCAAAGGCTACGCCGATCTCGTCGCATTTGGTCGCCCATTCGTTGCTAACCCAGATCTCGTATCACGCCTACAAAACGGCAGCGAACTATCAGAACTTGATGGCGCCACTCTGTTCGGCGGCAACGAAAAAGGCTACATCGATTATCCAGTGTTGTAGTGAATCTTAAATTGATAGAACTGCCTTAGATTTTCCGACAGGCAAAAGAAAGGCTCGCATGACTAGTGCGAGCCTTATGCAGTTTAGGGGGTAAACCACAATCTGATATTAATTAGGGGTAATTATTTAACTTATGAGCCAGTATGCACCTGTGCGCATTGATGTACTATTTTTAAATGATTCACTGCAATTAATCAATCGATAAAAGTTAGCGTTTGGTCAATTTAAACCACATAAATAACAGTGATTTAGTGAACGACGTCTAGAAAATCATCATAAAATCCATAGAAATCAGATTTATAGAATTCTCATTTGCCAATACCCTTCACCATTTGTTGCGAGTTGGCTGTGTAAATAATCAAGCGTATCCGCGACCGTTCCCGCAATGCCTTGGGGAGGATTGAACAACAGTAAACCACTACCGATCAGGCGATCATCCCCCTTAGGATCACGAAGGCGAAGCTCCGACTTGATCGGACTTGGTAGCAAGCCATCTTTTACCGCTGTCACGCAGTGATTCAGAATCAGTGAGCTCTTATCATCCGTGTAAAGCGGATACCAAATTAATGCTGATACCTCCTCAGACTGCTGATACGCCTTAACCAAGGCATCGATCACCGCGAGATATTCAGAATCGGTTTCATAGGGCGGGTCGATAACAATCAGGTGATGGTTGTCGTGTTTTGCTATGTCGTCAGGCAGTGCTTTCAAGCCATCGCCAGCGGTAATGGTGAGCTTACTTGAAACATCAAGATCGCGTTGCAGCTTCTCAATGTTGGTTTGTAATAAGTCGGCTTCATCTTGCTGAATGTCTGAAAAATAGAAGCTATCTTGGCTGCGGCCTTGTTGGTAGGTGATGGCTGCAGAACCCGGATAGAGAGAGATAAGTTGGTTCGGATTGTAGTATTCCAGCACCGACATAAAAGAAGCGAATGCCGGAGGAAGATAAGCCTTGTTTCGCCACAAGTACCCAACCCCTTCAGCAAACTCACCAGCATGATTACTTGGTGCAGTGTTGAGGTCATAACACCCTGTACCAGAGTGGGTGTCGATAACATTGAGGCGTGAATGTTGCTGCATTAATGACTGAACAAGTGCACTCAATACTGGATGCTTTAGCGCATCACCATGGTCGCCTACATGACATTGATGTCGATATTCCATTCCCTTGCCTCATTTCTACGAACGTCATCTAAACATACTTCATATCATGAGGGCTTGCCTGCTCAATCCATCGTTTTTTGAAATAGGCTCTCTTTTCTGTAACTGTCTGACTCTTATAAAAAATAAAGCCCCTCGTTTTGTTATAAACGAAGGGCTTTGTTGACGTTACTGACTAAGTCGTACTGTTAACCAATAGAGAGCCTAAGGGTACTCACCCTCAACTTCTACCGGCGCTTTCACTTGGTAGTGACAAGGCTGTAGACCAAGTAACTTAGGCAGTGTGATACCTACTGAAACTGAAGACCACGTACCGCTGACAATACCTACAACCAGTGCAATCGCGAAACCTTGCAGCGCAGCGCCACCAAGTAGCCAAAGTGCAGATACGGTGATTAGCGTTGTACCTGAGGTCACCATGGTGCGTGAGAAGGTCGCTTTAACCGATTCGTTAAGCAGGTTGTCAGTGTCACCATTTGGATTACCACGCAGCATCTCACGGACACGGTCGGCAATGATGATCGAGTCATTCAATGAATAACCCAAAATCGCCAACACAGCCGCTAACACAGTCAGGTTGAACTCGAACTGAGTAAAAGCGAACAGACCCAAGATAAGCGTCACGTCATAGATGATCGCGGCAAGGGCGCCGAGTGCTAAACGCCATTCAAAACGTACACTCAGGTACAGCATGATCATTAGGAAACACACCAATACCGCTAAGCCACCTTGGTCAACCATGTCTTGACCAACTTGAGGGCCAACCACGCTGCTGTTAAGCACTTTTACTTGGTCGCTGACAGAAGACAAAGCATCCACTAAGTTTGGCTGTGGAGCGTCTGTCAGTTGGCTATAACGGATTGTCCAGCGATCCTGTTCTGCCATACCAACCACTTGCACGTCTTGTTGGAAAGCTGTATCAAGTTTTGTTTTTAACGCATCTTTGGTGACTTGATCAGAGAGCTGAACCTCGGCAACCACACCACCTGTGAAGTCCAAGCCCCAGTTAAAACCTTTCACCGCCACCAGCATCACAGAGCTCATGAACAGCACAATAGATATCGCAGACATCACCTTACGAAGGCGAGTCATATTCTTATCCGAAATATAGCTATTTGAAAAATAGCGGTCTGAAATAGTCATTTTTGAAGTACTCATGCTTAAATCCTTACATCGTGGCGTTGGTCACGCCCCCAAACCAAATTGATGATCGCTCGTGAAGCAAAAATGCCCGTGAACATACTGGTTAGAAGACCTAAGCCTAGAGTCAGAGCGAAGCCCTGAATCGGTCCATTACCAATGGTGTATAGAGCCACAGCAACGATCATGGTGGTGACGTTAGCATCGAAAATTGACGAGAATGCGCTATCGAAACCACGATCGATAGAGCTAGCAAAGCTGCGCCCTTCTTTCATCTTGTCTCGAATACGCTCGAAGATAAGCACGTTAGTGTCTACCGCCATACCGACGGTCAGTACCAAGCCCGCAATACCCGGCAGAGTTAACACCGCACCCGGTAGCAAGGCAATCAAACCAAACAACGTGGTCATGTTAACCACCAATGCACAGTTCGCGACCCAGCCAAGACGGCGGTACCATAGCGCCATAAACGTTAGAGTAAGACCAAGGCCAAGAGCCAAAGCAGCAAAGCCATTCGTTACGTTTTCAGCACCCAGAGATGGGCCAATGGTACGCTCTTCAATGATGGTAACAGGCGCAGTTAATGAACCTGCACGTAGCAGTAGAGCAAGCTCTTGTGCTTCTGCCATGCTGCCTGCACCTGTGATTCTGAAACGGCTACCCAGTTGAGATTGGATGTTCGCCACACTGATCACTTCACTGGTTTTTTCGCTGTTACCGGCTCTGTCACGGCTGTATTCGCTGTAAACGGTCGCCATTGGCTTGCCGATGTTATGGCGAGAAAACTCAGACATTTTCTTACCACCAGAAGAATCAAGCGTGATGTTTACTTCTGCACTGCCCATTTCACCAATGCCACTGCGTGCATCGATAATGTGTTCACCGCTCAGCACTGCTTTGCGAGCAACCACTACGCGATTACCATCTGAATCTTTCAGAGTTTGAGTATTGCGCGTTGCGTTGTCGTACACAGAGTAGAACGCTAATGAAGCCGTAGCACCAATCACGTCTTTCGCAGCTGCAGGGTCTTGTACACCCGGTAATTCGATACGGATACGGCTTTCACCTTGGCGTTGAATCGATGCCTCAGTGATGCCTAGCTCTTCAATACGGCTGCGCATGATCTGCAGGTTTTGTTGAACCGTTAGATTACGTAGCGTTCTTTGCTCTTCTTCAGACTGAGTTAACGTTAGCGATTTATCTGAACGGTCACGTTGCCATTGTGGGAACTCTTCGCGAATCAGTTTCTGTGCTTTCTCGAAATCGGCATCAGTACGGAAGTTAAACTCAACTTGGTTGTTCACCACTTTACCGCGTGCATAACGCACTTGGCTGGTGATTTCATCGACTACAGATTGCGCTTGTGCGTGGTAAACCGGTTCCATGTCCACTTCTAACAGGAACTGCACACCACCACGTAAATCAAGGCCTAGCTGAATCGGTGCGAAGCCCATGTCAGTCAACCATTTCGGTGCTGCTGGCTCCATCGCTAGCGCAACCGTCGCGTTATCCAATAGGCGCTCATTCAGCACCTCTTTAGCCTTCGCTTGTTGTTCTGCGTCTTCCAAGATCACGACTAAACGTTGGTCTTTTTGAAATGCCGATTTAGCTTGGATGCCTTCGCTCGCAAGGTATTGGGTAATTTGGCTAGCATCGATGGTCTGTTCAGAACGGTTGTTAATTTGAACCGACGCATTCTCGCCATACCAAGAAGGTAAAGCACTCAGAACCATGATGATGATAGTGGCGATAAGCACCACGTATTTCCACTTTGAGTAGTGGTTTATTTGTTTTCTTTGAATGCGTTTTTTCACAGTCAAGATCTCTTCTTTGAACTAATATTTTGCGAACACGAGCAATGGCTAATCGCAACCAGAACAAGCTGATTGAAAGATAGTGATGCTAAAGCTGATGACGCTATGTTTGTTTTGGTTAATTGGCGAGTTCAACGGGCACAATTGACCATCGATACGACCAATTTAGGGTCAAACGATTAGCTAAGAAGTTCTCGGAAATGCGAGTATTGGATGTTGCCCTCTTTCCACCCAGAAAGCCGGGAGGACGGAGAACTCACAATACTGGTCCAGTGCAGCTTGGAATCCAACAACGGCGTGTTGAAGAGCAGGGAAGCCAGTATTGAGGGGGGAGAGAAGTCAATCAGTAGATGATAAGCAGGCTCAAGATCGGCCACGCTTTCTTGCTCGTTACTGAGCATACGTCTGAAGTTTGCTGCTTGAAGGCTTGATTCGGTGTCGTGATAGTTAGAACTGTCACCAGAAGGCACGGTGCCAAACTGAGCCTTATCACACTCTAAATAGCTCGACGGATTATCCGTAGTGGCTTGTTTACAAAGATCGTTCTGTGAAGATTGCTCTTGAGCCGAGTATATTTGAAATGGCTTAGAAGGAAACGAATAGCCGTTAGAATTCACTAAGCCAAAGCTCAGTAAAAACAACATTAAGACTAATCGGGTACCCAGTTTAAGCAATCTAATATCCAAACAACATTCTCGTAGATCGTCAATCTACAATACAAATGAAACGCTGTCTTGATTTAAAACATTTTTTTAGAAAATGATACGATGCAACCGATTAAGCGATCTCAAAATTTAGATTTACATAGATCTAAAACGGCTTAACAACAGGTGAGGCATAGACGTTATGAATGGTGGGAAAACAAGAAAGCCAAGCGGTGCTCGCTTGGCTTTGAGTTGTCTCTTTCTGTTGGTTTCAAGCTTTAGGCTTTAGGCTTTAGGCTTTAGGACGCATGATGTTCTTAACCTTACGGCTATCTTCACCAAAGATGCGTTGGACAAGTTGATTCATGTCTTCCGCAGTAATCGACCTCGCCACTCGCTCAACTTGAGACAAAGCTTCGATATCGTAACCATGAAGTAAATAACGAGACAGATACCATGCTTGGTCAATAGAGCTCGTCTCGAGAGGCGTGAAGTCCGCTTCAAACTGTTTCACGACTGCGTGCATTTCCTTTTCAGAGACGCCTTGTAAAAGGTCTGCAATCACTTTATCGATCGCCACTTCGACTTGGTCAACGTTCTCCGGCGCTACCATCGCCCCGATAACCCACTCACCACTCAGCTCACTATCTGCGGATGATGAATACGTATATGGCGAGTAATCTAAGCTCAACTCTTCACGAATATAGGTATCTAAACGAGTCGCCAGCAAGCGCTGCAGCAAGTCTTCCATGAAAACATCTTTTGCCGACATTTTAACTTCAACGCTAGGCTCAGAGATAACTCGTAGGATGTACTCTGCACTATTCACATTGTTGATCGCTAAATCAATGCGTGATTCAGATGGCTGCTTGTAAGCCACCTTAAATTCAGGAACCTCAGCTTTTTCTAATGGAATCGAAGCCAAGTATTGCTCAACCAAAGGCTTTAATTCACTTGGGTCGATGTCACCCACGATCACCAATTGGTTATGCCTCATTTGACCAAACAATTGCTGATGAAGATTAGCGACGTCTTCCACAGAAACCGCTTCAACACGTTCTTTATCAACAAAGAGGTGGCCACTGTCTTGACGATAGATATTCTGGTTTCTTGCGCGCTCAAACTGACCGACAGGGCTGCTCAAGAAAGATTCTTGACCTTGTACAAACTCCTGTTTCACTGCCTCTAACTGCTCGGGAACAATTTTAGGCGCAGTTATGAAGGTATAAAGCGCAGCAAACGTATCTTTAAGTCCGTCTTTATTGATATTAAATTCAATACCATGACGAGTATTACCAATGAAAGAATCGGCGCTAATATTTTCACGATCAAAGTACGCTAAAAGCTCAGAGCCCGTAAACTCACCGACACCACTTCGAGCGAAGGTAGGTAACGCAACCTCAACAGCTGGGTACAAGCTCGGATCCAAAGCGGCTTTTCCGCCGAGGCTCATGTACATCACCCCAACATCATCACCTGCCTCATAATCACGCAGGTACCACATGTCGATGCCATTGCTTAACGTCCACTTTTGGATGTATGGGTCAATAGACATTTGTTCAGCAAGTACAACCTCGCCTTGCGAGCTAGGTACAGCAAAAGCGCTGGCTGTTCCAATCGCAAGCGGCGCAACTCCCGCCTCGCTATACGTGGCTTTTAAACTATCGAGAGAGTTGATGATCGCGGTTCTGTCTTCGGAGTCATCCATCCCAATAACAATAAAGTAATCATCAGAAAGTAGATTCTTGATGTTGTCGTTAATCACTTCAAGGCTCAAGTTAGCGATGAAAGCTTCCAAGCTTGCTTGATAATCTTTCTGTGATTGGACTATTCGATCATTGACTAACGCACTCACTTTGTAATTCGCGTGTTCAACACTGTCCATTTTATCCCAGTTATGCTCGATGTTATCCAGCAAGTCTTGGTAGTAGTACAGTTCGCCAGCAATATCCGTTTCCGAAACACCAAAATCACGCAATGATGCCAATGTAGAAAGCAGATCTTGTTGGATAACTTCACGGTCTCCAGCCGGAAACCCAACACTTATTGACGAATAGTAAAAAGCGCCCATTCGATAACTATCAGATGCAATCCATTGAGTCGGGAACGCGGCATCATTGAACACCGCTTCTAATCGTCGTTGAATCAATTGCTGAGCGGTTTCATCTAACCTGCGTTGATTCTGCTGAGCATGATTTTCAACTATATTTGAACCGCGGTTAAACGTCAGAGTGATGCTTGGCGCTTCTCTTCCTGCGTACTCAACATAATCATCTTCATTGAATGAGGTCGTTTTCTGTTTCTCTGGTCTCGGCGTATCGCCACGCTCCCAGCTAGAAAACTTTTCTTCAATAAGTGGAATCACAGTTTTGATGTCCACATCACCAGAAACGACCAGCTCAACTATTTGAGGTTGATACCAAGTCTGATAAAAGTTGGTGATGCCTTGAGGAGTAGCATTCACGATCGACGATTTAGTCCCTAATGCATCTTGCGATTCGTACGGGCCGCCTTCAACGAAGTAATCATAATATATATCTCCGAATGACTTATCATCGAGGCGAGCCATACGGAACTCACCAAGAACCACGCCTTTTTCTTTTTCGACTTCTGAACTTGATAGATCCAGGCCATCACCAATGTCACGCATCCACGTCAAAGCAGACTGCAATTGGATGTTATCTGGCAAATCTAACTGGTAGACCGTCTCTTCATAAGAAGTGTAGGCATTAATATCAGCACCAAAGCTAGCGCCTGCGTCTTCGAATAGACGAATCACATCGTTCTGAGAGAAGTTTTTACTGCCATTGAATGCCATGTGTTCCAAGAAGTGCGCGTAGCCTTCTTGTTGAGAAGTCTCTTGAATCGAACCGGCGTGCACGACTAAACGAACAGATACGGATTCTTCATGATCTGGATAAACATGATAAGTAAGGCCATTTTCTAGTTGGCCTGAAGTCCATGCCGGATCCGGCTGGATTGGCGTTTCGGTAGTTTTTGATGTTGAGCTACAGCCAACTAAGGTGAGGCATAGAGCCGTCGCTAAATAATATGTTTTCATAACAACCTCTTAATGTCATTCATCGACAATATACAGATTGAGCTAACGATTATTATTTAATATTGAACCTGATGAGTATCTTTGTGATCTGGATCTTTATTTTATAAATCACCAATCGTTATGTAAGATCGCTGTGCTCATTTAAATAGGCATTTAGATAAGAGCCTATTAAATCGATTTTAGACTCGCTAACTACATCTATTTAAAATCAATAAGCTACATAAATTTCAGCCAGTTCTCTACATACCCTTAAACAACGCTTGCGAGGCACGGCTGATCGGTAGCTTTTCCCCTGACACATACGCCGACATCTGACCTGAGAGCCCTTTCTTCACCTTATCAATGGCTGACACTTTCACCACCACTGAACGGTGGATTTGCCAAAACTCATCAGGATTGAGTTGCGCTATCAACTCTTTTAGTGACACGCGAAGAATATACTCCTCTAGCGATCCCCCTTGACCCTTCTTAAATATAGACACGTACTTGTCTTCTGCTTTGAAGTAAGCGACATCATCGACGGCGATTAGGTGAATGTCTTCCCCTACACTGGCTTTGAGCCATGTGAGATACTTTTTCTCCGATAGATAAGGAGGCTGCGTTTGCTGTGACGTCGACTGGGATAGTTGTTGAAGCTGAGCCATTAACGCCGTGATATCGGGCTGTTCTGGCGTGGTACCTGTTTGTGTTTGATTGCTCGACAGACGCGCTTGCACTTTCTGACATGTGGCCAGTAAACGCTCTTCATTGATTGGCTTAAGCAGGTAGTCCATCGCATTGTGATCAAAAGCTTTGACCGCGTATTCGTCATAAGCCGTGATAAACACAATCAATGGCGGTGAATCTAACTTGTTGAGTTGTTTCGCCAGAGAGATACCATCCAGTTCCGGCATACGAATATCGAGAAAAGCTACGTCGGGCTTAAGCTGCTGAATACTCTGCATCGCCTCCAAACCGTTTTGTGCTTTACTGACGATTTCTAACTCCGGCCAAACCTCAGCAAGGCTCTTGTCTAAGTGGTGCCTTAACAGTGCTTCATCGTCTGCGATTATCGCCGTTACGCTCGGCTGTACTGTTGGGTTGTTCATGGTTAGTCCTTTAAATTCACACTGTAAATCGTCTATTTTGCGTCACTGTTCGGTGTTTTCTGATCTGTAATTCTAGGCGGCTGCCTCAGTCAACGGTAACAAGATCGTCGAGACTACCCCGCCTTCAGCGTGTTCAGTAATCGTTAGGCTCGCCTTATCACCATACAGGGTTTCGATTCTTTGACGAATATTGCTTAACCCAACACCGTGACCCGTATTCGCAGAAGGCGTTTTCAACCCAGCGCCATTATCAGCCACTTCAATTTTTAGCTGCTGTGCTTGTTGAGTAATACGAATATTCACTTGGCCACCAGCGGCTTTGGGCTCGATGCCGTGCGTGAGTGCATTCTCGACCAAAGGTTGAATCAAGAACGGTGGAATCACCTGCAAATCGCTAATCTCGTATGTTTCAATCGAGAACGTTAAGCGCTCACCCAAGCGTATCTTTTGGATATTAAGATAAGCGTCTAACAAGTCGACCTCTTGTGCGATGGTCGATTGTTCAGTGCGGCTGTTTTTCAGAGTTACACGCAATAAGTCAGTCAGTTTTTCGAGCATCAACTTGGCTTTCGCGCTGTCACTCTCAATCAATACATTGATGGTCGCAAGCGTGTTGAACAGGAAGTGCGGCTCAATTTGGCTTTGCAGTTGTTTAAGCTGACTGAGCACCACCACCTTTTCTTGGTCGGCCTGACGACGCTTGGCCACTTCCAATTCATTATCGGCACGTAACTGCTGCTCCCGAGTATAGAAATAGTAATAGCAAACCGAACAGAAGATCACACCGAGCAAGACTACAGATTTAAGGTCCGAGATATTAGCCCCGAAATACCCGTTCAACCAATAGTGTGCGTTCAAGGTACCAAAGGTCATCGCGATCACCATTGAGATACCCACCTCAAGCGTTCGAGATGTCCTCTTAAACAACTTCACCAAGATGAAAGAAGAACCCACGGCGCTGTAGCCAAAGCCAAAACTGATTGCCAGGTTAACCGTTAATCCGCCGCCCCAAATCGTATGGGTTGTAATCGCAATAAGAACACAAAATAGCGTGGTGAACGCGAAACTCTTAATCCATGAAAATCGACTGTTTGAAGAAGTGTCCATTAAAATCGTCCTTTGATATTTAAGAGAATCATATGACTATCGGGTAAACTGGCGTAAGCAGAATCACTTTTACCACCTAGAAAGCGTGCAGCAAGTTCCAAATCCAACGATGAATTGCCATTATCTAAAGCCTGATAATTGAGCCACTGAGTCGCAATAAAACCGCCATCTTGAGGAGACAACATGACATCGAATGTTGGCGTGATATCTTCAAGCCAGCCATGTGTCGAATCCAGAGACCAATGAAACATGATGTTGTGTTGAACCAAATTGGCGTGCTGATAACCTTGAGCATAAGAACCTACCAACGAAGATGTCATCGGATTAACCGACAAAGACTCTGCACTTTCTATCGCGCTTTGCCACTCAGAATGACTCCAAGCACGGCTATCAAACCAGTATTCCAGCATCACATTATGGCCCGTGTCATTGGCCCATGTTAATCCTGCTAACGCTTGATAAGCCTCGCCCTGCTCTTCAAGATAAACCGGTTTAAGCATTGAATCCGGCTGACTGTAGCCAAGGCTTTGTCGCTGATAAACCACCGAGCCATGAAACTCCCAAGCGAGATTCAACACCGACACTAAACTCGCCCCAAGTAAGCCATGGCGTACATCGTCGTAATAAGCGACCCACTGATATTCGTGGTCGCCAACCAGATTGTAACGACGTATCCCAAAGCCTTGTTGCTGATTCTGCTTTTCGAATTCATTTACGTCTTGGGAAGTCCATGACGAATCGCTGTAAAGCAGTGTCCATTCGCCCGTCATATCGAACAGTGACGCTGAAGCCACACCGGCGCCCTCTTCTGCGACAATGCCAACAGGGTTTTGTCGGTAAGGCTTGATAATGTCTAACGGTCGGTAGCCATAACCAACACCCCAATCTAGGCGAACCTTACCGAGTGTCACATCAAGGTAGTGATCACCGAACGCTGAATTAGACAGTTCAACACCACCTTGCCAAAACAGCTCGCGCGCAATGAATTCCGATTCAAAGCTCGCGTCTTGGTCTTGAGGAGTATTAGTCAAAATATCATTGGCTTTCACGGCAAACAGGCCAAGCCAATTGCCATATCCAACTTCAAGATCCAACAAACCATTGAGTGACTGACGATTATCAGATGCAAAAGGGCTAAATGGCGACTCTCGCGATTCAACGGCTTCAGCACTCAGTTGCCAGTCCCACGCTAGGCTCAGATCGTCCGCTTGAGTCGTGTTACTCACACAAGACAATGCAAGAAAGCTAGCGATTAAAGGCTTAATGTGGAATCGACGACTAGAAGCTTTCATGGCACCCACCTAAAGCCCAGACACGCTATTACGTGATAAGTAAGCAGGGTTGTAGTATTTGTCCGCTAAAGCTTGTTCGCTTACCTCGCGGTACTCAATCACGGTTTTCTTACTTGGTTGAATCTTATCGAGCAAAGTCATCGAAACTACACTTGGCAAGCCATCTCGCACGCCTTCAGTAAACCAAGCTTGCTTGGCTAACTTACCTGAACGCAGATACAGATCCGCTTTAACAGGAAACGCTCGGTCTGCCGTTAACCACAGATCAATCGATTGATAGCTGGCACCCTTGGTTTTCGCCGTTAGCTTTAGATGATAAGTATCGAGTGTCTCGCCAGTCGACCTCTCAACCTGTTGCTCGGCAACCCACTTACCTTGGTAATCTTCGCTCCAAGTGAGCGTCGAAATGTCCCCTACCGAAGCTTCACCCAAGAGTTTCTGCATTGGTGTGATTCGGATAGGTCGGCGCGATTTCGGCATCAGTAACCAATAGTTGTCCTCTATCATCAGCATCTTTTGACCCGCCTCGACCGCCGACTTGAACACGACCAGCGACTCTCGGTTTGGTCTTGTGTAGACGTTGTATTCGCGGGTTTTGTCTAGTTGCTCGTCTTGATATAGCGCGACCAGAGAAACCACTTTAGACGCCTGTTCGCTGTTCAAGCGATAGCTATCCGACTTGGCGATCATCTCTGTGACTTGTTGTGAATCGACTGCCCAGCTTGGTGTCGATGCTAGAACCAAAACCAATACAGAACCTAAAACAGTGAGTGAACGAGTAAATTTATACATAAACCAGCGCCTCCGTGATTGGCTTATTCACGCCTTTGCGAGCAGAAAAATAAGCAGCTAGCAAACATATCGTCAACACACCTAAAGTGGCGTAACCAACTAATTCCAATGAGAAGTAAATGTTGAGTGGGTAACCCTCGGTTCTGCCGGGAGGTGGTGGCATTTGGATATCCACCACCAGCAATAACACCGACACGAAGCCACTCACTAACGCGCCGATCGCGCTGCCAATCACAGCCAACAATCCCGCCTCTTTTAAGAAACCTGCGACGATTTCAGACGGGTAACTGCCTAGTGCCGACAAGGTGCCAATTTCACGAGTACGCTCGGTCACCGACATGGTCATGGTGTTAAACAACGACACAAACACTACCAATGCCATCACCGCGCCCATGATGCCGAAGATACGGTCGTAAAGATCTTTCACCTTGGTGTAGAAGAACGCGCGATCTTGCCACGGGGTGATCTCGATCTCTGTGCCTTGATCGCTTTGGCTCGCACTATTTCGATCTAAAGCTGTTTGGATACGCTGTTGAACGGTCGAGGTCTTGCTTGTCTCAAATAAGAACACCGACAAGGTACTGACTTTGTCTGAAGCCAAAAGCTCTTGAGCGGTGGTGATATGAACGTAAAGCTGACGCTTATCCAGCTCAGGCACTCCTGTCGAGTAAATACCCTGCACCTTAAAATCAAAAGCGTTCAATGCGCCGTCACTGGTAGTCGCGAGCAGTGTCACCCAATCACCAACCGCAACTTTGAGGTTGCGAGCAAGGTCAGTTCCCAGCATCACTTGTGGCTCTTGGCTGTCGTATCTGGGAGATTTCACATCTGAGAGAGTTTGACCACTGCGCACATCAAGGAATGGACCTTTCATGTCGAACTCACGCTCATTAACACCCGTTCCCATAAAGATGGTCGACTTGCTGCCGTTAGAAACCAAGCCGCTAAAATAGACCCTAGGCTGCACACCACGCACGTCGCTGTCGCCAATAATGCTCTTGGTTAGGGCTTGAACATTGTCTAGACCATTGCTCAGCGGCATGTCTTCATCTTGCTCAAAATATCCCGGCGTACTCAAAGTAAGATGACCAGTATCGCGCGCGGTCGATTCACGCAGAGATTCATAGGTATAAAGCCCATAACCTCCAGCCGAGGTCAGCGCAAATACGGCAATTGCGATGATCAATACCGAAAGCAGACTACGGCGACCGTTTCTCAATAAATTAAGCCACGCCAAACGCACCGAGGTAGGAAGCAAAAAAGTGCTCATTCTTTGTGTTAACTTGCCCATGAGATTGCCTCCATTGCTGTGGCTTGTAGTGCCAGTTGACCATCGATAAGTTCAATGACTCGGTCACAACGCTGCGCCATTCTTGGGTCATGCGTTGCGACAATAAAGGTGGTGCCCATTTCATGGCCGAGCTCTTTCATAATGTCGATCACAAGGTTGGCGGTGTGACTGTCTAAGCTAGCGGTCGGCTCATCGGCAATGACTAAGCTTGGGTTGTGGATTAGCGCTCTGGCTATCGCGACACGTTGCTGCTGGCCGCCTGAAAGATTGTCTGGGCGATGATGTACATATTCGCCTAGCCCAACACGCTCCAACATCTCTTGTGCTCTGGTCTGCTGTTCTTGTTTCGAACATTGGTTCAACATCAATGGGTAGGCCACGTTCTCAAGTGCCGTCATCACTGGAACCAGATTGAAGCGCTGAAATACAAAACCCAGTGACCCGCGACGAAAACGCGCAGCGGCAATTTGCTCAGTCGGATACGCTTTACCATCAATGTTTATCTCGCCTTGATAGTCCATATCCAACAAACCAAGAATGTTCAACAGCGTGCTTTTCCCTGACCCAGAAGGGCCACACAACGCCACCATTTCACCGCGTTGGATGTGTCCATCGACCCCGCTTAATGCATCAACACGTTGACCGCCAGTCACATACGCTTTGCCGATACCTTTAAATTCAATCATTTCATTGTCCTCTGATTACCCATCATTCTTTAGCGTTCGCTGCTGTTACTTTGCTTTCGCTATTAGGGCCTTCGCAGTCATAGTTTCGATATTGCCAGCATCGGCGGTTTCCATTTGTTCTAGCCACACCTGTGCTTGCTCGAAGTCTTCAGCACGAATCGAAGCGGTAATTGCGTAGCGATAAATCCATGAAGTTGCAGAGAAGTGCTGTTGCTGAAAGTCCTCTTCAGTGAGTAACGAAAGGAACAGGTCATAACCGCGATCAAAGTGATTAAACATGTCTGGTAGAGAGGTGTAAGTCACCGCAGCCATAGCGCGAGTTAGGTACGAATCTGGTAGCCCTTGAACACGAGGTTGCTCATGAATCGGTTGGTCTTCGTCTTTAAGCAGAACCAGTGATTTATCGATGGTCGATAAACCCTTTTCCACATACTTCATCTTATTCCAAGGTAAGAACGCATCACGCCCCATTAAGGTTTCTGTGCTTCCTAAGTAGACCAAGGTCAGTGGCGTCGCACCGTCTTGTTGCAGCGTGTCATTCAGGCGCTCGTAAGCCACCTCAACCAAATCTTCATTGCCTTGCGCCGCTTGGTTGTAAATATCAAGCACGTCTGAACTCGGGTTCGCTAAAGCTAACGACGGAGCAAACGAAACAAGCGCAATCAGTAATGAACGCTTAAACAAAGAAGTGGTAGAGCCTGAATTTAATGAGTGTGAAGTAGTCATGATTTCTAATCCCTTTCAAATGTTGACGTTGAAAGGTTAACTAGAATTTGTCGTGCAGTTTTACCAATGCGACGAATGGTAATTATAAGGAGTGAATGGTTGAGAGGCGGTGTGAGTGGGGTCTCAACCTTATAGGAACTAGATGAACACTATTCGCATAATTAGCCATAGTTACCTCCCCCTCAATCTGGGTTCATCAATATCTCTAGATCTTTAGCAGAGGGGGAGAACTTTCTTTAGCACTGAACATATATCGACACTTTTAACGATCGATGTTCTATTCCTCCCCTCTCCACGATCAGCAAGGGATCTACATATGAATCAAGGGGAGGCTAGGAGGGGATTTATTTTGGATTAACGCACTCGGCAGAGCTCAAACCAAAAAAATAGCCGCTAATCCGCGGCTATTTTTAGTTATCTAAACGAAGTTCCTATTACTTCGATCTTTCTACTTCTTTGTCTCTTCAACCACGGCTTTCATCAATACTGATGTATCCATGCGGCCTTGTCCTTCGGCAGACAGTGCCTTGTAGGCGTTGTTGGTCTTTTCAGTCAGTGGAAGCTGGATGCCTTGGCGCTCAGCTTCATCTAGACAGAAACCTAAGTCTTTGATCATCCAATCAATTGCAAAGCCAAAATCGAACTTGTCTTGTGCCATTGTGGTAGCACGGTTTTCCATCTGCCATGAGCCAGCAGCGCCGTTTTTAAGGCAATCAACCAGAGTTGGGATATCCAAACCTGATTTTTCAGCAAGCACTAAGCCTTCAGATAAGCCATTCAACACTCCTGCAATGCAGATCTGGTTAACCATTTTCGCGCGTTGGCCTTGGCCGACTTTACCCATAAGAACTGACGACTTACCGTAAGCTTCGAACACAGGTTGAAGGTCGTTGAAAAGCGCTTGTTCGCCACCACACATGATGGTTAGCACGCCATTTTCTGCGCCCGCTTGGCCACCAGATACAGGTGCATCCATAAAGCGAATACCGGCTTGCTTCGCTGCCACTTCAAGCTCTTCAGACAGAACTGCAGACGTTGTAGTGTGATCGACAAGAATCGCGTTTGGCTTCATCGCTGCCAATGCGCCTGTTTCGCTGGTTGTCATGCTGCGTACGTCGTCATCGTTACCCACACAAACCAATACCACGTCAGCTTCCGCTACACACTCAGCCACAGATTCAGCCGCTTTACCTTGGTGTTTATCAGCCCAGCCTAGCGCTTTGCTGTGAGTGCGGTTAAATACCGTTACTTCAAAACCGGCTTTGACTAGATGGCCTGCCATTGGGAAACCCATAACGCCTAGCCCGATAAAACTTACTTTCATTTCTTTCTCCTTTTATTTGACCAAACCATCGCTATGAAAAGATCGAACACTCTCAATCAATGCATCAATAAGCAGGGTCAAAGCCTTTGGCTGATATTTTCTTTCTTTGTACACTAAATACGCTTGGCGATCACCCCGATGATACTCAGGGAGTACTTAAATCAGATTCATGTCGGGATAAGACGAACAATATAATGAAGTTCAGCGATAAATCGCGACCAGAGAACGCTTTGTCAGCCGTACATTATGGAACGATGATCAAGGAAAATCAGGTATAACGTTCATAAAAAAACCGAGCACTAGGCTCGGTTTTTTAATAACTGTTGTTACTGTAAAGATTACAGCTCAGCGTTGTGGTAAACCTGCTGAACGTCATCACAGTCGTCAAGCATGTCTAAGAACTTCTGGAATTTCTCAGAATCTTCTTCAGCTACTGGCGTAGTTGTTTGAGGAACGAAAGTGATTTCCTCAACGTCTAGCGTTAGCTCTGGGAACGCAGTGTTTAGTGCAGTCTTCGTTTTGAAGAACTCAGTCGTTGGAGCGAATACAGTGATAACACCGTCTTCTAGCTCAACGTCAGTCACGTCTACGTCTTCCATCATAAGCGTTTCTAGGATGATCTCGTCATCTTCGCCTTTGAACTGGAATACAGCTTGGTGAGCGAACATGTGAGACACAGTACCTTCAACACCGATTTTCGCGCCAGTCTTAACGAAACATTGGCGAACGTCTTGGAAAGTACGGTTGCCGTTGTCAGTTAGACAGTCAACGATTACGCTTGTGCCACCTGGGCCAAAACCTTCGTAGCGAGCTGGTTGGAAGTCTTCACCGCCGCCGCCGTTCGCTTTATCGATCGCTTTTTCGATAACGTGTGCTGGTACTTGGTCTTTCTTCGCTTTAGCAATCAGGTGCTTAAGAGGTAGGTTCATGTCTGGGTCAGAGCTGCCGTTCTTAGCCAGTACGTAAATCTCTTTACCGTATTTAGAATAAACTTTAATTTTTGCGCCTGCAGTTTTCGCCATTGAGGCCTTGCGCACTTCAAAACTTCTTCCCATCGGGATCTTCTCTCTGATTCAATTAACGGTGCAAATTCTAGCAAATTACTGTGTCATTTCAATTCTACAGCACTGCTGGGCAAGGTTTGTCTGCGTTTATGCGACACCCATTACCCGTTTGTATTTTTCTACAGACTGATCAAACCAAGCCTTTTCTTCTGGGTCACCTAGCTTCATTGCTTCTTCAACAATGGCTTCAGGGCCACATTTCGCTTGCTTCAGTTTCCATACAAGAAACGATGCTTGCTTATCCAGTTCGATTTTATTTTTCTCGCTGGGTGGAAGGAGTGAAAGGTTGATAGACATTATTAGCCTTCGTCTGTAATACACTTGGCCGAGAAATATATCATAGAGCAGCCTCATAAAACCAATACTATGAGCAATAGTGGGGGTTGTAGGACGAGAAAGCAGCAAGTCGCTGATGCAGGTCAAGCTAGTTTGGGAAAGTGCGTTTGGCTAAAGAGCCGTTACAAGATAAAAAGTAGAGGGGTAAATGTTATCTTTGTATGGCCAATGCTGCTGCATTTCGAGAAAAGCAGCAGCATAACTAACACGCTTACTCTATATTAGTAAAAGCTTGGCAAGGGAGGTCTAAAGGAACTTCAAAAGTGACTCTATGAGCAATGTTTGATTCATCTAAGTTTTTAATACCGCCTCCGATAGAGAAAACTGATAATTTGGCTTTTGCGCTAGCATCAACATCAGTGCTTTCTTTTACTTGGATTGCTATATCAAATTTAATAGTTTGCTTTGGTGGCTTTTCAGGGTGTACATCAAAACCAACATCAATAAACGTTGCATGAGGATTAACAGTGCCACCTAACGAAGAAACCTCTTGAGCAGCATCATTCACGCCTTTTACTATCTGTACTAACGTCTCTTTAATATACTCATCTAACTGCATCATTTAACTCGATTCATCACGCTTATCAAAGTATCATAATACCAATATAGAACTGCAGTTGCATAACATTATTCTTTTGAGATTTATGAGTTTTTGATACTCTAAATTGAAAGCAGAGCAGGGGGATGTGGTCGCTAATAGCTAGGTCAAACTTACCCTGAGATACATCAAAGGCATAGACCCTACTTCGGCAACAGATAGCGGGTGCTTCGTCCGCCAGAACCAGATTTAACTAAGCAGCCATGCTCAATCAAAGCGTTCAAATGACGTGTTGCTGTGGCACTACTCACCTTTGCTACTTTCTGATATTGGCTGGCATTGATACCTTCTGAAAAATCACCATCGAGCATCCTATTCAGCACTTTTACTTGCTCTGCTGTAAGCTTGGTTTGGTCGATGCTGCGCCAATAGTTGGTCTTATATACAGTTTGGTCGACCTCAGCGAAAACCCCTGTAAACGTCTCGTCTAACGTATCTAAGAACCACATCAACCATTCGCTAATATCGAGTCCCCCTTTCTGGGTTCGCTCCAATATCTCGTAGTAATGCTTGCGGTTAGCGAGAATTCCCACCGACATCGCATAGAAGCGTACCGACTGCTGCTCGGCCTGTGCTAATGCCAAGTCGGTCAACAATCGAGTAATACGACCATTACCATCATCTAACGGGTGTAAGGTGATAAACCAAAGGTGAGTGATTGCGGCTCGCAATAGAGGATCGAGTGTGGCGTCGGTAAGTGAATCATTAAACCATTTGATAAATGTATCTAGCTCAGCATCAAGAATGTCTCGGCTAGGCGCTTCAAAGTGCACGGTTGGGCGGTCAATTCTTCCTGATACCACTTGCATCGGAGCGTCACCTCGTAGCTGACCTCCAACTACAGGGTTAAACATGGTGTAGCCTTGAGGAAACAGTCTATCGTGCCAATGTAAGATCCTATCAAGCGCTAGTGGCTCTGTTAGGTTCTGCACCGCATCCAACATAATTTCAGCTAAACCATCGGTTTGTTCTGTCGTAGGAAAAGGTCGCTCTTCACTCACGCCAAGTTTGTTGGCTAAAGAAGAACGAACAGAGAAGGCATTCAGCTTTTCTCCCTCAATCGCACTGGAATGGACTATGTTCGCTAATAAGGTGTCGAGCATGGTTTGGGATTGATCTGCCGACTGTGAGGTAATCTTGCCCAATAGAATGCCCTGATTAAGCCGTACTTCTCTTAACCTCACGCCTATTTTCTGATTATCCCAAACAAAGTTTGGCCAATTATCTTGCTGCCAAATCCACATATTACACCCCATGATGCGAAAGTATCACTTATTCAACTCATACTATGAGCTGTTTAAGGCAATTATTCAACTCACATTATGAGCCGAATAATGAGTTAATCGCATCACAGAGGTTGCAAGAGTAACTCCTAACCTACAAAACTATTCACTCACCGCGAACACATCGCAGCGTGAGGCGCAGATGAAGTCATTTTTGTGCAGGCCTTTGATTGAGTGGCTCCACCAAGTGACGGTGACTTTGCCCCACTCCAATAAGATCGAAGGATGGTGGAACTCTTCTTCTGCCAGTTCTGACACTATGTTGCTGAATGCCCATGCTTGCTTGTAGTTCTTAAACTTGAACACCTTCTCAAGCTGCGGGATGCCGTCTCTTTCGATGATCTGCCAGTCTGACAACTCCAACAGTAAAGATTGTTGTTCATCTTCACTTAGGGCAATCGCGTCGATACTGCAGGCTTCGCATTTTTGTTCATTCAACATGTGTTGGTTCCTTGGGTTCAAAAAGTGGTGGTAGTAACCCCGCATCGATGGCGAGATCAGCTTGCTGTAATAGGTTTTCCTGACTGATTTTAAAGAGCTCAGATAGCTCGTCGATCACGTAATATTTCGGCTGCATGATGTCGATACGATAAGGCGTTCTTAAAACCGTTTGCAGATCGAACCGCTCGCGAACGGCCAAATCCCCTCCCAACGCATACATAGTTTCCGCTGGAGACGAAAGAATGCCACCGCCATAGATTTTCAGTTGTTGGCCTTCTTTTACTAAACCGAACTCAACCGTAAACCAATACAAACGGGCAAGATAAGCGCGCTGTTTAGATGTGGCGGCTTGGCCTAGTTTTCCATAATGCTCAGTGAAAGCCGCGAAATCGGCATTAGTGAGCATGGCACAATGGCCGAAAATTTCATGAAAGAAATCAGGTTCTTGTAAGTAATCGAACTCGCCTCGCGTTCTCAGAAATGTCGCAACTGGGAATTTCTTATTGGCGAGCAAATCAAAGAATCGGTCGAAATCGATCAATGCAGGCACAGGCTGAACTTGCCAACCGGTTGTTTCCATTAGCACTTTATTTATCTCTGGCAGCTGGGGAACTCTGTCTAATGGTAGATCCAGCAAGGTCAAACCGTGCAAATAAGCATCGCATGCGCGGTCACTAATGACGTCCAGTTGCCTTTTCACCAAGTCGTGCCAAATGGCATCTTCTTCGAGGCTCCACTCAACCCATCCCTCTTGGCTCACGGGCTTAGAATGATATTGAGTCATTACACACCTCCTTTCGAATGTCTCACTTTAAGCCTATCTCCACTCCTTATAAGCGCCAATTTGCGCGATTTTTCGAAACAAGCGATCGTGTAACATTTTATTTACACAATTCCACCAAGCGCTTATTTTGCTGAACTTTTGACTTTGTAAAACCTAAATACCAGACTGAAAACGTTAACTTTTTGTTAAAGGTAAAGGAATGCACGAAAGCAATAAGCCCATTTGGCAGCCAAGCGAGCAGCGTATCGCCAATGCCAACTTAACCCGATTCATCGATAGCCTTGAACAGTCTTGGTTAAACCTAGATAGGGACGTAAAAAACTATGCCGAACTCCACCAATGGTCTGTAGTTCAGCCGGAATCGTTTTGGCAAAACGTGTGGCAGTTTTGTGGAGTAGTCGGCTCACAAGACTCTATTAACAAGGCAGAAAGCGAGACCATCAAAGCTCAAGGTGGGAGCCGCTGGCAGCAGCCTAAATCGAACCGTGATGCGGTTTGGTTTCCCAATGCACAAGTAAACTACGCCGAGAACTTGCTGCGTTTGGCACACACCATGCCTGATGAGCTTGCGATTTGGTTTGAGAATGAACGTGGCGAACAACAGAGTTATACATGGGAAACCCTGTGTGAAGCTGTCTCTAGTGTTCAGCAATGGCTTGTCGATAGCGGAGTGAAACAAGGTGATATAGTTGCTGCGTATACTCCCTATCTGCCACAAACCGTGATAGCCATGCTAGCCGCCACCAGCTTAGGCGCGATTTGGACATCGACCTCGCCTGATTTTGGAGTAGAGAGTGTGATTGAGCGATTCGGACAGGTGAAACCTAAGGTGCTGTTCACCTGTGACGGTTACACCTTCAATGGCAAAACGTTCGATATGGCGGGCAAGAACCGTGAAATCATCGAACACTTAAACGAATTAAAACAGGTGTGTGAGATCGGTTATTTGAAACCGAGTAATGACTTAGAGAAGAGCGATTTAGAGAAGAACGAATTAAAGAAAAACAAAGTTAAACATGATGTGTCACCCCAAAGTTGGCACAGCATCATTCATCACTATCAGCCACAACCTGTGCGATTTGTGCGTGTCGGCTTCAATGAACCACTGTTTGTGCTCTACTCTTCCGGTACGACAGGCAAGCCCAAGTGCATTGTTCACTCAGTTGGTGGCACCACCATCAACCACCTTAAAGAGCATCAGCTTCATTGCGATATTAAGCCAAACGATCGCGTGTTCTATTACACCACTTGTGGTTGGATGATGTGGAACTGGCACGTCTCTGCGCTCGCTAGCGGCACTTGTTTGGTTATCTTTGATGGTAGCCCGGTTTACCCGCAACCCAATGTGCTGTGGGACTTGGCACAACGCGCCGACGTGTCGTTGTTTGGTACCTCTGCCAAGTATCTAGAAGCGATCGAGAAGGCAGAGCTCTCACCTATCGACAGCCATTCTCTGCCTCAATTAAGAACACTGTGCTCAACGGGTTCTGTGCTTTACCCTGAGCAATTCGATTATGTCTACAAGCACATCAAACAAGATCTGCATTTAGCGTCGATTTCTGGCGGCACGGATATTTGTGGCTGCTTTGTTTTGGGTAACCCAATCTCGCCTGTGTATCGCGGTGAGTGCCAACAGGCCGGGCTCGGCGTCGACATCAAGGTGTTCAATTCGTCTGGTCAAAAGGTCGATCACGAACGTGGCGAATTAGTATGCACCAACTCCCTACCCAACTTCCCCGCTGGCTTTTGGAATGACACCGGAGAGCGCTATCACAGCACCTATTGGGATAGGTTCGACAATGTGTGGCATCACGGTGATGAAGTCGCACAGAGCGAACATGGCGGCTACCTGTTCTACGGGCGAGGCGACACCACACTCAACCCCGGTGGCGTGCGAATTGGTACGGCCGAAATCTATCAGCAAGTGAACACCATTGACGGCATCATCGATTCGATAGCAGTCGGTAAAAACATCGACCGCAATGAACAGGTATGGCTGTTTGTTCAGCTGCAGCAAGGTGTGAGTTTAGATGAAAAGTTACTGACAGCCATCAAAAGCAAACTCAAATCCTCTTGTTCGCCAAGACACGTGCCAAGCCAGATATTTGCGATCAGCGATGTGCCAAAAACACGATCTGGCAAACTGGTGGAGTTGGCTGTGAAACAGGTGATCAATGGCAAAAATGTAGAAAACCTCGGGGCTATCGCTAACGCAGAGGTCTTGGAAGAGATAAAACGCGCTGTTTCGCTTTAACGTAGAGCCTTAGAAAGTGGCTAACTATCTCCAATTTTCACTTGGCTGTCAGATAACATCTGGAGTAAAGGCAGCCGATTGAAAACCGAATCTAAACTACTATTTAAGCTCGTGAATCCTCGCTTCAGTATGGCCCCGTACCTTATCTAAAACTCTTAATGCGATCTGCTCATCATATTTGAAACAAAAATAGACAATTAATCATTTTATAGCTTGAGATAATATTCACTAAAGGCGAATCATTTATACAAAAAAAGAGTCCACCGCTGGATTGTATCCAAGCTTATGGATATTTAATCGAATTGTAATAATTCCCACTTCCACAGCTCCATCTCTAGTAAAATGATAATTTGATAGCTATCACATTTAGAACTGTTATTTTCACATACTATCTCGGCATGTTAATTACTTAAGAGTAATTAAAAAATCTAATCATTGTTATTAATAAGCTTGAATTTAATTAGAAACAAGCAGTTAATCTCTACTTAAAATAAATAAAATCATTATTAAATGATCGGAGACATTATCATGCGAATAGTATTAGCTTTAGGCGGTAACGCTCTTTTAGCAAGAGGCCAAGCATTAACGGCTGAGAATCAACGTGAAAATATAATCAAATCAGCAGCGAGTATTGCCGCGATCGCACGCGAGCATGAGATTGTTATCGTTCATGGTAATGGCCCACAAGTAGGTTTATTGATGGAACAAAACGCGGCTTATAACGAATATTCGCCAGAGACGACCCCGTACCCAATGGATGTACTAGGCTCTCAAACCTGTGGCATGGTGGGCTACATGTTACAACAAGAGCTAAGAAACATTGACCCTGAATTAGACGTAGCTACTCTAGTCACGCAAACTGAAGTATGCAAAAAAGACCCTGCGTTTGCTAACCCGACTAAATTTGTTGGCCCTGTATATACGGAGCAACGAGCTAAAGAGTTGATGGCTCAAAGCACAATGCAGTTTAAAGCTGATGGCGAGTACTACCGTCGCGTTGTGCCTTCTCCTATGCCAAAAAACATTGTTGAAATTCAGCAGATTGAAACTCTTCTAGATACAGAAAACCTTGTTATCGCTTGTGGCGGCGGCGGTGTTCCCGTGAGTATTGAACAGGGTAAGAGTACTGGTGTAGAGTGCGTAATTGACAAAGATCTTACAGCTGAATTACTGGCTGAAAAAATCCATGCCGACTTATTTATTATCTTAACCGATGGCTCGATTTTCCGTAACTATGGTAAAGAAGACCAAGCAGAAATGAAGCAAGCAACGCCTGCTGGTTTAGCTGAATTTTCATTCCCTGCAGGTTCTATGGGGCCAAAAATTGATGCCGTTTGTAAATTCGTTGAAGCTGGATTGGGTAATGCGGCGATTGGTTCATTATTTGATTTAGATAAAATAATTACCAATGAAGCTGGTACTCTGATTACGAAAGGTGAAGGTATTGTTTATTACTAATATTCTCGAATGATAATCACCACCAATATAAAAACCTTTGATTAAAGCCTCTTATTTAATAACGAGGCTTTTTCTTATAAACATATTAGTGCTAAACGGGATAAATATTCATACACTTACTGAATTTCATATATTTAATTAACATTATAAAAACGAGTTTTGTGCTCCACATTTGGCAGTTTTGAGTACTAAAAGAATAACTTTCCATACCTGTATTTATTCAATAATAGCTAATATTTAATTTTGGAAACCGCTTCTTTCAAGAAACGGTTTTGGTAGTGTAAGGGACGAGTATTTTCGTTTACATCAGTTATTCTACATGGGCTCATTTGCATCTCCTTGGTTCTCTGGTATCGCCTCAATAAAAGCGGGTAACTGGTTACACGCTTCGACAATCGAGTTAATCAGCGGATAAGGCGACATATCAACGCCAAAGCGCAGCGCATTATACACCTGTGGCACCAAGCAAATATCGACAATGCATGGTGAATCGGTGAGGCTATAAACTGAATCAGCGTATGTTTGACGATGCTTAGAAAGCTTCTCTTCTAATGCCGAAAAACCTTGGCTCATCCAATAGTGAAGCCAGTCTATTTTCGCCTCTTGCTCACACGACAACTCTCGCTCCAAATACTGCAACACACGAAGGTTATTGAGAGGGTGAATTTCTATCGCAATATCCTGCGCCATTGCCAACGCTTGATAGCGCAATGGTGTTTGCTCGGGAATCAACAAGGAGTCTGGGCTGCTCTCACATAAATATCTTTCATCCAAGTATTGCAAAATAGTCAGCGACTGATTGAGTTTAACTTCACCATCCACCAGCACAGGCACTAACTCACTGGCGTTGAGCTCACGATATTGTGGATCATGCTGCTCGCCGCCATTACGCACCAAATGCACCGATTTAGACTCATAGTCGAGTTGCTTTAGGTTCAATCCAATACGCACCCGATAGGCGGCCGAAGAGCGCCAATAACCGTAAAGTGTCATGTTCTGATTCATACAATGATCTCGCTCGAGCTGAATCTTTATAATATGGGTTATAACGCTCGATATTGGCTAACTTTTTGGTCAATCGCACCAAAAATGGAATCACCCGCCGTATCAAACATCTCTAGGCGAATCGAGTCGCCAAACGACATGAATTGAGTCGATGGTTTACCATCTCGAATCGTCTCGATCATGCGTACTTCAGCAATGCAGGAATAGCCTACGCCGCCCTCGGCAATTGAGGTGCCGTGGTCAGTGCCTTGCTTATTCGATACCGTGCCTGAACCTATGATCGCGCCTGCCGATAATGGTCGAGTTTTCGCTGCATGCACAACTAGTTCGGCAAAATTGAAAGTCATATCGACGCCCGCATTCGGACAACCAAAAGGTTGGTCGTTGTAGGTCGATATCAACGGTAAATGCACCTTGCTGCCTTTCCATTGTTCACCAAGCTCATCGGGCGTAACAGCAACCGGAGAGAACGCTGAAGAGGGCTTGGATTGGAAGAAACCAAAGCCCTTAGCGAGCTCAGCCGGAATCAAACCACGCAGCGACACATCATTCACTAACATTAGCAGACGAATCGAATCATGCGCTTGCTTGGCGCTGGCTCCCATTGGCACATCTCCGGTGACAACCGCAACTTCACCCTCGAAATCGATACCCCATTCGTCACTGGCAAATTCAATGTTGTCACGTGGCCCAATAAAGGCATCTGAGCCGCCTTGATACATAAGCGGGTCAACCCAGAAGCTTTCTGGCATTTCACCACCACGAGCCTTACGCACCAGCTCAACGTGGTTTACATACGCACTGCCATCTGCCCATTGATAAGCGCGTGGCAGAGGCGATTCACAATATTGAGGCGCAAACACTTCACTGCCCGTCACATGCCCGTTGTTTAACGAGGTGTATAACTCTTCTAACTGAGGCGCAACGCTTTCCCAATTATCCAAAGCGACTTGCATGGTTGGCGCCAGATGCATCGCGTGGAAGATTTCGGTGGCAGGTACACACTGTTTAAGGTCTCTACTCACGACCATCAATAGGCCATCGCGAGTACCATTTTTCTTGGTTGCTAATTTCATCCTTGTTGCCCCTTACTTCTCTTGCCAACTGTAGACATATTCTTTGTTTTCAACGCTATCGAGTTCCTCAGAGAACTGCAGCGCATGGCGAGTATCGATCATCACCGCCACTTCATCGGTAAACTTCTTCTTGTGCGCTTGCCCAGCCTTGAAGGCCTTTGGATGAGGCCCATGCGTAAACCCCGCCGGGTGAAAGGTCACCATGCCCGCTTCAATGTTGTCGCGGCTAAAAAAGTCACCAGCGTGATAGAACAGCACTTCATCGTAATCATCATTGTTGTGATAGAAAGGCACTTTCAATGCACCGGGGTCGCTCTCAATCGGGCGTGGTACAAAGGTGCACACCACAAAGCCTGCGCCAACAAAAGTGGTGTGTGCTGACGGTGGCAAGTGGTAACGATGTGACATCAGCGGTCTGATATCGCGCCAATTCACTTTCACCACCGCTAAGTCGCCATGCCAACCAATTGCATCCAATGGATTGAACGGATAGGTGATCACACTGACTTTGTCGTGGCGTTTCACCTGAACATGAGTCTGGTTTTCAGAATACTGAGCGCGGAATTGCTCATTGATAGAAGGTATGTCGAGCACCGCCGGATCAAACACCGCGTGATTACCGACCATGCCTTTCTCTGGCAGGGAGTAAGCCGCGTCTGTGTTCTCAATCATCAAGATGAACATCGGCTCACTTGGCTCTAAACGCCAGTTGGTTGAGCGCGGGATCATCACGTAATCCCCTTCACTCACGGCTAGATGACCATAGTCACAATAGAGATCGGCGCTACCTTGGTGAATGAACAGCAGCTCATCACCATCAGAATTACGCACCAAGAAATCCATCTTCTCGTCCATGCGCCACACTCGGATTTTGCAGTCAGCGTTGTGCAAAAGATGAGGCACCGCCCAAGGGGTTATCTGGCTGGCTTTTTCCACCAGCGTAAAATCAAAAGCGCGAGGGCGTAAATCACCTTCCCACTCCGACCAACCTGTTGGGGCATGTTGGTGATGAAAATGAGCGGCAGGGCCGAAGAATCCACTTCGGCCCGCCTCTCGCTCATAAATTGCCTCTTCGGGGAAGTCGGCATGCGCTTGTTTAGAGCACACCCCCTCCCGATGAGGAAACGAGATCCATTTATGCATCGTCTAATACTCCTCGACGAATCTGGTCCTCTTCAATCGATTCAAACAGCGCCTTGAAGTTACCTTCACCAAAGCCTTCATTGCCTTTACGCTGAATGATTTCAAAGAACACAGGCCCGATCACCGTCTGCGTGAAAATTTGCAGCAAGATGCCGTCTTTGGTCGGCGCGCCATCAATCAGAACACGTAGGTCTCGCAGCAGTTCGGTGTCTTCACCGTGGCCTTTCACACGATCGTCAACTTTCTCATAGTAGGTATCTGGGGTTGGCATAAAGTCCATGCCGCGATCACGCAGGGTTTTCACCGTTTTGTAGATGTCATCCGTAGCAAGCGCGATGTGTTGGATACCTTCGCCGTTGTATTCACGAATGAACTCTTCAATTTGTGATTTGTCATCTGAAGACTCATTGATTGGAATACGGATCTTGCCACATGGTGAGGTCATGGCACGGCTCACAAGGCCTGTCAGCTTACCTTCAATGTCGAAGTAGCGAATCTCACGAAAGTTACCGATACGCTCATAAAAACCAGACCACAGATCCATATTGCCTTGTTTCACGTTGTGCGTGAGGTGATCGATCTCATAAAGACCAACATCGGCTTTCGCCATGCGCTCTTCCGCGTCATCATAGAATCGGAAGTCAACGTCGTAGATGCTCTGCTTGCCGTAGCGATCCACAAAATAGAGCAGGCTTTCACCGATGCCGTAAATGGCAGGAATGCTCAGCTCCATTGGCCCGATTTCTGTCTTGTACTCTTCACCACCACCGCTAGACGCCTGCGTCATTGCCGCAGTTGCATCGTTAACACGAAAAGCCATGCCACACACCGATGGGCCGTGAACTTTAGCGAACGCTTCCGCTTGGCTGTGTGGCTGCTCATTGACGATAAAGTTGATGTCACCTTGTCGATACAGCCAAGCCTCTTTTGAACGGTGCTTAGCGATCTCGGCAAAACCAAGTGACACAAACAGCGCTTTAAGTTGCTCGATTCCCTTGTGGTCAACGGCCGTGTATTCAACAAACTCGAATCCATCCGTACCAAGCGGGTTGTATGTATCCACCATGAACTTTCTCCTTGTACCTATTGGTTTTGTATTACGTGTTTTTTGTCCTTAATTAAATTTGGCCCACAAGCGGAAAGATTGGAATGCATCGAAGGAAATGGGCAATAACGCTAAAAACCCGTCAAATTGTAAAATAATTGTTACACACAAACCCTCACAACAGGAAAGTGAGTGCTATCAAGGGATTGAAGAGTGGTGGTTTGATTTACAGCAAAGCAAGAGATGTTACTTAATTGTTACAATTGATTTTTTTGGCTAAAGCAGAAAGAGATAAGTGTATGTTGAACGTAAAAAGAGCATCACAAAACAGGTGATGCTCTTTTAAAAAGCTTCATATCCTAGCGGTATTCTTATGGGACGAAGTATCAAACCTAACCCATTACTTTAATGGTTGACGGTCAAATAGAGGTTGTTTCTCTCGTGAGCACATCATCAATTTAGGCAATCACAGAACGAGACTTTTTCAAGCGAACTGAAAGCACGGACATTAAACTGATAAGCACCAATAGCCCGGTACCGGCACCACTACGTTCAACATCTTCAGCGCTATCATCACTTCTTTCAGCAATGTCTTCACTTGTTGCTCCAGATATCGGGATAAGTTTTACAGCCACTACCCTCTCGTCACCTACTCCATCATTACAATAAGCAAAGTGTGCGGTTGAATCATAAGCCATAGAAGAGGAGCTACTTTCACTCGCAAAACATTGTATTGCCGTCCCTGAGATAACACCCGCGTCATTAATGTCGGTTGCGTCCAATATTCTAAAGTGGTTGTTGGCATCACTGTCGTCACCACCGTTAGTTAGGTCGTCTAACCACCAAGCTTGATCATTATATCTTGCACGTCTATCAGCATCGGTACCAATGTCGTTGTAAGGGAAAATGAAGCCGCGATGCCTCCTTTCATGGCCGTCTACTTCAGAGTGAGTTTCTGCGTCAACATAGCCAACAATTTCATTGTAATTATTGATCTCACTTGCTTTTCCTTCTGCACTATCAAAGAAAATGTCTTCACCTAAACTTGCGAAGAATGTAGCTGTTGGCGTTGTGTCATTCGCATCAGCGACAAACATACGATTGTCAGACACACGATCCGACGGATAATCACCATCTCGTTTTGCATAACCAATAACCATCATGTTTTCATTAATATCTGTTGCGACAGAATTACTGTGAATGTATGAATCACTCACTTCTACCGTCGCATTAGCGATAAATGTCGTCGTCCAAGCATTTTCCGAAACGCTGAAATTTGACGTACTGCTTGGCCTAAACACAGCAGCCTGCATAAGAAAGTTATCAGAATCATCTAGCTCCGTATTGTAACCGACTAAAACAGGATAAGAGCTATATGTCCCTCTAGATGAAATCGTTGCAGCCCTCACACTCGCCTGTGCTGAAGCTTCATCATCGTTGTAAGAGTAATAGGTCGAACTGGTTTCCCAATCAGATACTGAGAAACGGTTTCCATCATCATTGGGGCCATTCGCATCGGTTATATTCCAGACAAAAGCTCGATTAGCAAAAGCAAAGTTCTGACACTCTGGATATAAAGCAGGCTCAATATCTTCATCGATACAATTATCTAGATCCTCTGCATCACTGTCGGATGTGTACGGAGAGTCATAATCTTTGTATCCATCACTGTAATAAAAAGTCGCAACGGACGCGCTTCCGACCACATAGCTTTCCCCTCCATAACTGAAAGAGTCAAAAGCCATCGTTCTTCCCATTTGGGAGATTATATTCGCTTCGCCGTCAGCATCGCTGATCGTAATGCTGGTATCGGCTTCAGGTTGGAGAACCGTAAATTCAGTGCCTGTATCGTAGTAACCACGCTGCCTATACAACTGAATATATTGGTTGTTATAACTGTAGTAACCACTGCTGGTGTTACCAAGAACAAAACCATTCTCGTCAACTTTAGTGATGACCTTCTCCTCTGTTCCATCAACAAAGGAATAACTATAACTGCTCACATCAGGTGGGTTGCTGCCAACATCTGGGATCTCGCTTAGCGAAGAAGAATCATAAAAAGCCGTGGAATTGGTCTGATAGCTCAGCCCGTAATACGCATCACGCTCATTTTTCAAGCCTCCAATGCCCGCATCATCATCGCCATACCACAATAAAGAACTCCAAGCTTCACAAGTCGCGTAGCCAAGTTCGCTCGTGCAGTAGCTATAGATATCGTCATAATCCAAATAGTAGAACGTGTTATCGATACCAAAGGGGACCTCCTCTTTAAAGGAAAAACCTGGTTCTGCATTTTGAGCTTCCCCTGCGAATGCGTAATCGGTGTCACCACAACTGGTACTAAAGCAATCCGTTGTACCAAGCTCTGGTTCAACTGCAACCCCATACACCGATTCCGTTTCTACTGGTGATTCCTCCAAAACCACCCTATAAAGAGCAGCGTTACTATAAGAAGCAACCAACAACGTAGAAGAGACAACGACTGATTTTTTTACCATTGCCTTCATTCTACGGCTCCTAAAAAATAATCCATTTCAATACCAACGATAGCTTTCTGCCTTTATTGCTAAAGGCATTAAATTCATGAGTTCAATAATGGACTAGGATAAAAATAGAAAATGTGGAAACTATGTAGAAACAATGGAGGTTTAAACAACCTGACTTGATGGGCTGATGAACTGATGCCCTATTAAAGTTAAACGCTAACTTTCATCTCCTAGATTTATCCATTTTCTCTGCTAATTTGATCGCTAACCTATTTGCGTCAAAGAATTACACTTATATTTGGTTACGAATAGGAATTAAATTATGAAAAAAATCACGACAGCATTACTTTTACTGACATCGACATTCGCGCTTCAAGCGTGTGCTGAAAGCCGTGAAGGTCCAAGAGAAATGCCAAGTTTTGAAGAAATGGATGCAAACGGTGATGGCGAGTTACAATTAGAAGAGCTCAGAGGTCCACTCGCCGATGACTTTGACAAACTAGACGCAGATGGAAGCGGTGGTCTATCGGAAGAGGAAGTTCCGCCGCCACCACCAAGACGTCAATAATTGTTAGAGGGTTATCCAAAAATAGTGATAATTCAATGCGAGCTGATGGGGTATAGCACCCTGTCAGCTCGCTATTCGTTTCTAACAAAAAGATGCTTATACATGGCCTAAGATGAATAAAGAAATCAATGTCCATATTTCCCACACGATCGAGGGCTAATATTGGTTTATCTCATTTTATTGTCTTAACTCACTCTATCGTCTTAATTCACTTTAATTTCTGGAGAGAACGTGCGCATATCAATTTTCACCAAACTGTTTGTTTCAATACTAATGGTGTGCGTGACCATGCTCTTTGTACTGACCTATTTTATTAACTCCAGTTTTCAAAGAGGGCTCCAAGATTTCACAAATAATAATGAGATTGCCCTAGCTCAAGAACTCGCCAATAACTTAAAGCAATATTACTCACCTTCCGAAAAGTGGAGGCGGCTAGAACGTGAACCACATTTAATCGCCAGCAGCATTGGTGGCCCCTCACGACCACATGCTCGTGACAGACACCCATCGCCACCACCATTAAGAGAACCGGAAGCGCCAGATCTTCAACCTATTTGGCAACGACTCAACATTTTAGATCAAAACGGGCGAGCTATAATTGGACCTCCTGAAAACCTACATCACCTTGAAGATGGTCAGCATCAAGCACTAGTCGAAATAACACGGGATGATCAAGTGATTGGGTATATCTCCATCGTCCAGATGGATGAAATATCAGGGCCTTTGGCAGAAAGCTTTTTCAAACAACAAACGACGCATGTAAGCACTATCGCTTCGATTACCGTGTTGCTTTCATTCCTTATCGCTTTATTTCTTGTTAGGCGATTTTTGAAACCATTGCGTGCTTTGTCGAAAGGTGCCAAATCTATCGAAAATGGCGATCTCGATTTCTACATTGAAAAAAGCGGCAATGATGAATTGTCCGATCTCATCGGAATATTCAACGGTGTAGTCGAAACACTAAGAAAACAGAAAACACTTAGAGAACAGTGGTTATCGGATATTTCACATGAACTTAGAACGCCTATCACCGTGCTAAGAAGTGAACTAGAAGCGCTACAAGACGGTATCCGATCTCCTGAGCCAAAATACATCGACTCGTTACATCAACAAATCATCACGTTGGGTCAACTCGTTGAGGATCTTCACCAACTCTCCCTGTATGACATCGGATTTAACCTCAATGTTAAAAACAACGTTGATATACATAAACTGATTGATTCTGTGATCGTTCAAAACTCGATCCGTTTAGAACAAAAAAACATCACATTAACAAAGCACTATGACCATTCAGCCCCACTGTTTACCTCGTGTGATGAGAGATTACTGACACAACTGTTTGTGAATCTGTTGGAAAATAGCGCACGATACACTAGCGATAATGGGCATGTATCGATAGATGTTACCGACATTAGTGATAGTATTATTATCAACGTTGAAGACAGTGATCCAGGTGTACCTGATGCATCACTTCCGCGTTTGTTTGAGAGGCTTTACCGCGTTGATAAATCGCGCAGTCGCTCAAGTGGCGGTTCTGGGCTTGGCTTATCTATCTGTAAAAATATCGTTGAAGCGCACCAAGGACACATTACTGCCGACCACTCAGAATTGGGTGGACTACGAATCATCATAGCGTTACCAAAGGAAATAAAATCGTGATTTTAGTCGTCGAAGATGAGCCTGCATTAGCAAGTGTACTGTGTGAGTACTTAGAGCACTCTGGCCTTGAAAGTCATCATATTATCGATGGTAACCTTGTCATTGACTGGGTAAAGCAAGCATCGCCTAAACTCATTATTCTCGACCTCATGCTACCCAATCGAGACGGGTTGGATATTTATCGAGAGCTGAGAACGTTCAGTGACATCCCAGTGGTTATGGCGACAGCCAAGGTCGAAGAGATTGATCGACTCGTTGGGCTTGAACTGGGTGCAGATGATTATATATGTAAGCCGTACAGCCCGAGAGAAGTGGTTGTGAGGGTGAAAAATATTTTGCGCCGTTCCAACAAGCCCCAAGCCACGTCAACAACGAACGCCATTGATATTGATGAATTGAGTATGACCGCCGTCCTATGTGGTATTAAGCTAAGTTTAACGCCAGCTGAGTTTCGGCTTTTGCACCTTCTCTATCAAAATGTTGGCCGCATTTATAGTCGCGATCAATTGATTGATAAAATCTACGACGATAGAAGAGTGGTCAGTGATCGCACTATCGATAGCCATATTAAAAACTTACGCAAAAAAATGGTCTCGATAAATGAAAAATGTGACTACATTAAATCCATTTACGGGATAGGTTACAAACTAGAAATAGAATAATACGAATCAAAAAGCCGCTGTAGTCAGCGGCTTGATAAGTTCTAAAACGAAGCTAATTCGAATATAGGATTCACGTTAATCCCAGTTTAAAATCGACCAATTCGGTTGATCGGCCAGTGCTTTCAAACGCGGGCATGGATTCACTAGGTACGCAAAATCAGCGTGTTCACACAAAGGTAAGTCGTTGATTGAATCGGTATAAAAGTGGATGTCTGAGTAATTGGTTTCTTGCTTATCTAACCACTCTTTTAAGCGAGTCACTTTACCTTCTCGGTAACTTGGCACACCTAAGATTTCAGACGTAAAACGACCTTGGTTTTCAATCAAATCGATACCAAGTGCATTCTCGATGCCAATCTTACGCCCCACAGCTTCCACTAAGAAGGTCACGCTGGCAGAGATGATCAGCATATCGATGTCGTCATTTTCTAGCTGTTCAATCAAAGGTTTCGACTGCTTGAACTGTTTAGGCAAAATATGCTGCTCGACACACTCTTCCACCAAAGCGCTGACTTGCTCTGTTGGCATATCGGCTAAAGGCTGCATGGAAAACGTGAGGTAATCTTCCATGTTCAATTTGCCTTCCGAATACAAGCCCATTAAGCGCTTATCTTCTTCAATAAAGTTGGGCGCTGTGGCAATGCCCTTTTCAACCAAGAACTCATTCCAGAGCATCGCTGCATCGGCATTGATCAGCGTTTCGTCCATATCAAATACATACAAAGGTTTGAACATCTTAGGCTCTCACAGGTTGAATTTCGTTAAGGTTAAACAGGAGTTCAAGTTGGCTGCCGTTTGCCAACAGTCGTTCAGAGGAGCGGTTGAGTAGGTCGACCGTTAATTCACACTCATCAACGTCCACTTGGTAGCGAATCACGTTACCCAAGAGCTGGTGGTTACGAATGGTGCCCGTTTTCGGCGCGGAGATATGCTCGCCATATTGTCGACCTTGCTCTTTCACGTAGATAGATTCCGGTCGAATCGCCACTTTCCATTCCGTTTCAATGTTGAAAAGTTGCTTAGCTTGGTTTGCTTGCACCAAATTATAGTGCCCCATGAACCCAGCAACAAACTCATTAGCAGGTTGAGTGTAGATCTCTTCGGGTGTGCCGGCTTGTACGATCTCACCTTTATTCATCAAGAAGATGCGGTCAGACATGATCATCGCTTCTTCTTGATCGTGAGTCACGAAGATCGTGGTCAGGTTCATCTCTTTTTGAATATCTCGAATCTGTTGGCGAAGGTGTTTACGGATCTTCGCATCCAACGCCGAAAGTGGCTCATCGAGCAATAGAATACGCGGCT
Organism: Vibrio sp. 10N.222.55.A1; assembly: GCF_041473835.1. Classification (NCBI taxonomy): domain Bacteria; kingdom Pseudomonadati; phylum Pseudomonadota; class Gammaproteobacteria; order Vibrionales; family Vibrionaceae; genus Vibrio; species Vibrio sp. 10N.222.55.A1. The sequence continues at coordinate 146,334 of NZ_JBFRSX010000015.1, forward strand.
TGACCACCAAGGCTCTTGCCAAGGCAACACGCTGACGCTGACCTCCCGAAAGCTGATGCGGGTAGAATTTCTCTTTACCCGTTAAGTCCACCAGTCCAATCACTTTCGCCACTTCACGTTTAATCTCGTCAGCAGCAAGCTTTTTCATCTTGAGGCCAAACGCAATATTGCCTTCAACCGTCATGTTCGGGAACAGCGCATAAGATTGAAACACCATGCCGATGCCACGTTGTTGCGGCACTTGGTGAGTAATCTCTTCACCGTTGACCCAGATCTCGCCACCATCAACAGGATTCAGGCCAGCCAAGCTGCGCAGTAGAGTCGATTTACCACAGCCACTTGGGCCAAGCAGAGTAATGAATTCGCCCTTCTCGATGGAAAATTCAATATCTTCAAACACCGTGTTGTCACCAAAGCTCTTGGTGAGGTTTTTTGCATTTACATAGCTCATTATTTTGTTCCCTGGCTGAAACGACTTGCCAACCAAGTCAGTAAGAAAATAAACAGGAAGTACGTCATCACAAGGGCTGACGTGAAGTGGCCGCTGGTTTGACGCATGTTGTATAGGTAGATTTGCAGTGTCTCGTAACGTGTACCCACCAAGATATTGGCAAACACGAACTCGCCCAATAGGAACGAGAACGACAAGAACAGTGACGCCATTAAGCCTTTCTTAAGGTTTGGCAGAATAATCAACAAGAATGCTTTAGTAGTACTCGCGCCGAGCAGGTGTGCCGCGTCCATCAAGTCTTGCAGGTTGATCGCTTCAAAGCTGTTGGCAATCGCGCGGTACATGAATGGCAGCGCGATGGTGAAATAAGTACCAATCAAGATCCACGGTGTGCCAATCAGTGATATTTCGCTATCGGCATACAACTGAAGCAAGCCAACCGACGACACCACAGGTGGCACAGCAAATGGCAATAAGATCAGGATATTCATCACCTTGTCGAGCTTCGGAAAATAGTAAAACACCACGAAAATCGCAGGCAGAACCAACACCACACTCAATGACAGCGCCGCCACACAGATAAATAGCGAACGACCAAAGGCTTGTAAGAAGCGAGGATCGGTCAGCAGGTTGATATACCAATCTAACGTGAAGCCATCCGGCAGGATCGTCGCGCCCCATCGAGAAGAGATCGAGTAGATAAAGGTCGCTAAGATCGGGATCACCATGATGCCGACAATCGAATAGACAACCGTTTTATGAAAGCGAGTATTTACGGTATTCATTACTTTCTCTTCCCTGCGTAGCTTTTGCTGATCAGCCATTGGTTAATCACGGTGATGAAGGCCAGCATCGCCATCAGAATCACGGAAATTGCAGCGGCTAGGTTTGGTTCTAAGAACAAGTCGCCCGATACCAAGCTCGCGATACGAATCGTAATCACGTTGTAGTTGCCCGAGGTCAACGCATACACACTCGCATAGGCGCCAATCGCATTAGCAATCAAGATGATGAAGGTGCCGAACAAGGCAGGCGACAACACAGGCAGTGCTATTTTGGTCCAGTATTGCCAAGTTTTCGCGCCAAGCAGTGCCGAAGCGGCTTGCCAGTCGTCACTCAGAGCATCAAACGCTGGATACAGCAACAACACCGCCAATGGGATCTGGAAGTAGATGTAAATCGCCAGCAAGCCCCACTTGCCGTAAAGGTCGAAATCACCCAGCAATCCATACTGCTTGAGCAACAAGGTAATCGCACCGTTGGTCCCAAGGATGATGATGAAAGCGAAAGACAACGGAACGCCAGAAAAATTACTGCTCATGTTGGTGAAAGCAATCACCGCATCGCGGATTTTAGAATCAACGCGGCGCAGTGAAGAAACGAGCAGAGTCGCAATCGCTAAGCCAACAATGCTCGACCAAATCGACAACCATAAACTGTTGCCAAAAGCCTGCATCATAAAGGCAGAATCGAACACTTCAGCGTAGTTTTCGAGAGAGAGTTCGTCGTCATAGAAGAAGCTGTTGATCAGCACCCAAACCATAGGTGCCAGTTGGAAAAGATAGAAAAACAGCGCGAAAGGCGCAAGCCACAAAGCGGGCTTGAAGCGTTGAAACAAAGATTTGGTTTTGGGTTGAAGCGCAGAGCCATCGGTCTGCGTGATTACAGAACTGCTCATAAGGCCAACAATTCCTGAGTGTAAGATTTATCGTGTTCAAGGTTGAGTAACTGACAGACGCTGCCGCAGATATCGGTCTGTTTCACTGAACAGGCTTGGTGTGTGAACTTATCGCCAATCACAAAGAATGGCACTTCACGCTCTTCAGGCAGAATGCCACCGTGAGACAAGTCATTGTTCATGCCGTGGTCACTGGTGATGATCACTTGATAACCATCATCTACCCATTTCTCAAGGTAGTTCGATAGGTAGATATCCGCGCCACGTGCACTGTTGCGGTACTGGCGAGAATCTAGCCCATGCTTGTGTCCCATATCGTCAATGTTCATTGGGTGAATCAATAAGAAATCAGGTTGATGAGTGACGCGCAGATGCTCTGCATCCAAGAACAAGGCTTCGTCTGGGTAGTGGTCCCAGTGGTAGAAACAACCGTGTTGGATGTTCATGGTTTCATCGTTGGTGAAACGGTCACGTACTGCATCAAATGGCGCTCGGTTATATAACTCGCTCACCCAATGATATGCCGCTGCAGCCGTCACTTTGTTCTGCGACTTCGCCAAGCTAAATACCGACTCGTGATTCGATAAACGCACGATTTGATTGTTGACGATGCCACTCTCGACAGGGCGAACCCCAGTTAAAATGCACTCATACAGTGGACGGGACATAGATGGCAGCTCACACTGCACAGGGTAAAGCGTGGCGCGCAGCTTATTTTTTTGCGTGCTCTGCGAAGTGCTCTGTTTATTACGCAAATCGCCTTGGTTATTGTACGAATCGCCCTGTTTTGTCTGCAAATCGCCCTGTTTCTCATACATATCACTTTGCTCTAGAAGACCGTTCAGGTAGCCCATGCAATCACGGGCTACCTGATAGTTCAGTCCATCTAGAACAACAAGGATAACCTTATTGATCATGGTCTATTCTCTATTGCTTGTTTCTATAAGCCACCTATTGAAGGTGGCGTGTTAAGCGGGGTTATTGCTGGTGAATCAATACGCTTTCTTGCCATTGACGTGGCAGGCGGCGTGCTGATTTTTCCCATGCTGAGAAGTCAGTCACTGGGTGAACATTGCTGTATTCATCGTTTGAGATCAGCTTGTCTTGTACTGATTGAGGTAGCGTAATGTTGCTGCGGATTGGGCGTGCGTAACCTTCTGCTAGGTTGATTTGGCCTTGGTCGCTGAAGATGTATTCACGAGCCAACTTCGCCGCGTTCGGGTTTTGTGCGTATTTGTTAATGATGGTGGTGTAACCAGAGATCACTGAGCCATCTTGTGGAATGCTTACCGTAAAGCGCTCATGGTCGATCTTGTCGCGGTAGTTCAATGCGTTGAAGTCCCACATGATCGCGACTTCCACTTCGCCTTTTTCAAGGTTCGCAATGCTTGGATCTGTGTAAGATAGACGGCCTTGCTTCGCTAGTTCACCAAAGAATTTAATCGCTGGTTTTAGGTTCGACTCATCACCACCGTTAGCAAATGCAGCCGCTAGAATCGCGTTGTTTGCTTGTGCTGCTACGCCTACGTCACCAACAGTGACTTTGTAGTCGCCTTCTAGTAGGTCACTCCAAGATTTTGGGGCATCTTCAACAAGATTATTGTTTGAAATGAACGAGATAGTACCTGTGTAAGCCAGAGCCCAGTGACCATCTTTGTCTTTCGCCCAATCTGGAATGTCATCCCAAGTCGTTGGCTTGTATGGCTGCGTTACGTCTTTCTGCACAGCGACACGTGCAAAGGCGAAACCAACATCACCGATATCTGCAGTTGCGTTTCTTTTCTCTGCTTCAAATTTCGAGATCTCTTGAGCCGAGCTCATGTCTGTATCCTGATGCTTCAAACCGTAGTTTGCTTTCAGATCAGTCCATGTGCCTTTCCAGTTTGCCCAACTGTCTGGCATACCTACACTGTAAACCGCACCCTCTTTTTGAGCGGCTTCAATCAGTGACTCAAGATCAGCATCCTTCGCCATCGCTGGCATTGAAAGTGTTGCCGTTATTAGCGTTGCACCTATTAGCTTTGTAGATGAACCCATAAGTTTGGCTGGCGATACAGTTGAACGGCTAAGCAAAGTTTTCATTGTCTCTATCCCTCTGGACTAGGTCAGTAAGTTCGTTTTGTATGCTATCGCCAGAGTGTGACGCTTTCGCGCAACTTATTTGACAGTTAGGGTGCATTTTCGTGGCAGTTATATTTCACTCATATGACAGTAAGCCTTTGTTTACTGTCACATTCCTGTTAACTCCATGGTTTACCTTATTGAGCATACGAACTTATGGACTAGATCAGTAATGAGAACATTGGCTACAGCGCAATCAGGGACACAGCTAGGCAGAATTAAGGCGAGCATTAGAGAGCAGCTTCAATCAGGCATCTTCACCGAAGGGCAAAAACTGCCATCCGAAAGAGAGCTCAGCGAGCTGTTTTCAACCACACGAATTACGCTCAAAGATGCGTTGGTCTCATTAGAAACCGAAGGTTTGATATACCGAGAAGAGCGCCGAGGCTGGTATGTGTCACCCGAACGTGTTCGCTATAACCCATTATCACGTTCTCACTTTCATCAAATGATTCGTGAACAACACCGCATAGCAGAAACCAGACTGCTCAGCACCCGTACAGAGATGGCGACAGGCGATTACGCCAAAGCATTAGAGATAGAGCAGATAACGCCAATACACGTGATTGAGCGCTTGCGTTTTATTGATGGTAGAGCAGTGCTGTTTGTTGAAAATGTACTGAAAGCGCCCTTATTTGATGGTGTCTTGTCGGAAAACCTCACCATGTCACTAACAGGCATCTACCGAGAAAAATACGGCTACGAGACCCAACGCTCGCGTTTTGATGTAATTCCCACTTCAGCCCCAGCCTATGTCGCTAAGGCGCTAAATTTGGCTGAGGGTCAACCGGTGCTGAAGATCTGCCGTGTGAACTACAAGCAAGACGGTGAGCTAATGGACTGCGAGTTGGAGTACTGGCGACCGGACTCTGTGGTGATTCATATTGATAGTATTGGTTAGCGCCACATGGCCATTTGTATAGTTTTAGGCTTAAGTTTAGGTTTGGGAAGAAAAAACGAGCACAGACAAAAACTCCGACTGATTAGGTCGGAGTTTTTTAACGATCGAACCTTGAAGCTGTGCAAGCTATCTAACTCATGAATCAAGCTTGAGGAACTGTCTTACCCTTGATGAATCTGGGTTAGTGAAAAACTTCTCTGGGTTGGATTTTTCAATCAATATGCCTTTTTCAAGAAATACCACCTGATCCGATACCTGACGCGCAAACTCCATCTCATGTGTCACAACCACCATGGTGTAGCCCTCTTGCGACAGTTTCTTCATCACCAACAACACCTCTTCGACCAATTCAGGATCGAGTGCTGACGTTGGTTCATCAAACAGCAACACATCCGGCTCCATCGCGAGAGCTCTGGCAATAGCGACACGTTGCTTTTGCCCACCCGATAACATGCTTGGGTAGTTCTCTAGTTTGTGCGACATACCAACCTTATCGAGTTGCTTACGTGCCATCTCTTCGGCGTCTGATTTCGCTATCTTCTTAACGTGAACGAGCGCTTCCATAACGTTTTGCAACACGGTGAGATGCGGCCACAAGTTGAAGCTTTGGAAAACCATACCAAGGCGCTCTCGAAGTTTCGCCAACTCTTTGTATTTGAGTGGCTTACCCGTTTCAGAGTTGATACCAATACGCTCATCACCCATAAAAATCGTGCCGCGCTCTGGCTGCTCTAACCAGTTCATGCAACGTAATAGCGTCGATTTCCCCGAACCTGACGAGCCGAGAATACTCACCACATCGCCTTTGTTGATGTTGAGGTTGATGTCTCGCAGTACTTCGATGCCATCAAACTGTTTCGACAGGTTTTCAACCTTGATGATCGTCTCTCGTTCTTCCAATAGTGGCTCGCACTCAATCACTTCCAAATTCACGCCCAAAGAAGGGTTAATCGGTGCTTCCGTTTCAATAATCTCTGATTGTTTAAGCATGGCTAAGTCCTCTAAGTTCAACTTTGGTTTGGATTCGTTTGGTGATGGTTTCAAGTGCAATACTCACGGCCCAGTAGAGCGCGATAGCAATGATGAACGCATTCAATGGGATGAAGTACGTTGATTGAATGCTGTTGGCGGCCGCGGTAATTTCTGCGACGGTGATGATGCTAAGAAACGCAGTGTCTTTTAAGCAGATGATGAGTTGGTTCGTGATCAGTGGAACCGACTTAAACAACACATTTGGGGTAATAACTCGGGTAAATGTTTTGAATTTAGAGAAGCCATAAGCGTGCGCCGCTTCGATGTAACCTGGCTCTAATCCTTTACGAACACCTCGGAAAATCTCACAAAAATAGGTACCGTGATAGAGACTTAGCGCGATGATTCCCGCTGTAATCGCATCGAGTCGAATACCAACCTGCGGCAACCCGTAATAGAGCAGGTACGCTAAGATAAGAAACGGCAAGGTGCGCATCATGCCTATCAAACTATTGATGGTGTACTTCACACCAAGTTTTGAGTTTTCGAGGCAATACAACAAACCGATGCCAATGATGAAACTCAAGATTGAAGACGAAACAAAAAGATAAAATGTGGTCACAAACCCTGAAGCAAACAGCTCTTTTTGTTGCCAGATAATATTCCATTCTTCCATATTTACTCCTTAAACTTACCCGCTCAATAACGCATCACAAGCAGGTAAATGGTGTTTCTGACCAAGTAGCCATGACGGCTAAACTGTGGTTGTTGTTGATAGCTGTGACTGAGGTAGATTACTGATAGCCACACTTACTACTGCAGATAAGTAGCTCGGTTTTCAGCCACCGCTTGCAACTTCACCAACACGCCAATAATCAACATGTAAATGGCACCGGCACATAGAATCGGCCCAAGTGGTTCATAGGTAACCGCAGAGATTCGATTGGTGACACGAGTTAGGTCGACGATGCCGATCACCGCAATCGCTGGGCTGCCTTTGATTAAGAACGACATCTCATTGACTAGCGCTGGTAGGCTCATGATCACCATTTGCGGGAACATGATGCGGCGAAAATAAGTGATACGTCTCATACCAATGGCTTCTGCCGCTTCCATTTGTCCTTTTGAAAAGTTAAGAAAGGCATTGCGCCAAATCTCTGCATTGAATGCCGATGTATTGAGTGTGAGAGCTAAAATGGCAGAAACGTGTTTATCTAAATTGATGCCAAATGACGGAAAAGAAAGGAAAATAAACAGAGCCAACGTAACCAAAGGCGTTGCTCGTGCCCAACTAACATAAATGCCCAACATTTGATCCACAAACGGGATTTTCATCATTCTAACCAAGGCAATCATTAAGCCGATGACGACACCTAATACAATCGATACTGCCGATATCCATGCCGTTGCCCACGCGCCCTGTAGTAACTGTTCCCAAGCGTAATAATCCATAAACGACCTCTTTGATCAGCGACTTCTTTCGATAGATTGTGCGCCAAAGACTCATGGGTTAAACCGCTTTGAACCCATTGGCATGGACACAAACAGCCGCTAACTGTTTGTGTCGGCGCATGCTTATTCATCTATTGAACGGCTGTTAGCTTGTGATACTGCTCAACCGAAGTGATGGCTTCTGAAGGGAGTTGGTCGAACGACTCACCGAACCACTTCTTCTGCAACTCCGCCATTTTTCCTGTTTGCTCTAGGTGCAGGAAAAACTCCGTTAGGTATGCCAAAAGCTCAGGGTTCTCTTTAGGAACAGGCCAGCTCACGAAACCAGGACCAGACACCGCCTCGCCTTTTTTGAATACCTTTGACTTGGATTTCACTACCTCGTTAACTGAAACCACACTGTTGATCACATAGTCTATTCGGCCGATTGCCAAGTCGGAATACGCTTCTGGGTAGGATTGATACTGCACCACTTTACCCAAAGATTTGCCTTGTGCTTCGAGCATCACTTCGAGCTCTGGAAGCCTTTCTAGCAAAGCACTGCCCGCTTGTAAGCCCACTGTTTTTCCATCTAAATCGGCTACCGTATTAATATCTTCCGCGTCAGCTCTGGTTAAGAAGTAATGCTGCGCTGAAGCGATAGGTGGAGTGAAATCAAAGGCCTTCAAGCGAGCATCGGTAATGATCGCGCCAGTTAACGCCACATCATATTGACCCGCAGATACCGAAGCGAGTAGTCCTGTCCAAGGTAAGATCTCTTGTTCGATATCGAACTTCGAATATTCACGTAACTCATCAAGCAAATCTTTGTTAATCCCCGCAGGCTTACCGCGGTCGATATAGTTGAATGGAGAGTAGTTGTCTTCTGTCGCCACTTTCATGAAGCCTTGCTTTTCGATGGCTGCAAGCTCCGATGCTTGTGCGACTCCAAAACAACCCAGTACAACTGTCGCTGCCGCTGTTGAAACCCATGCCTTCATCGTCATTCCCTGTTTCATACGCTTTCCTTATCGAGATTATTTGCCTGCCTTTACTTTATGAACGGAATGCATCGGAGACGTAGAGCCAATTTAATTTTCAGGTTGGGACAGAACGATTTTCTAGTTTGGGACAACGTAATTTTCGGGGTTGAGAGAGAGCAAAACACACTCTTAAAACATCAATATGAACTCTGGCGCATTTCTTGCTCTTTTATACAAATTGGACTGAGGTTCACTGAGAATAAGGACTGTATCTCATGGCGATAAATCACAATTGTTTCATCGAGTTTGATTCCAAAAGAAGCCTGCAAGAACAAGTACGTAGCTATTTGGTGACGGCGATATTGAATGGTATTTTTCCGGCTGAACAAGCGCTTCCGTCTTGTCGTAAGCTGTCTAGCCAATTGGGTGTTTCACGCAATACTGTCTCCTTGGTGTACGACAGTTTGCTCGACGATGGCTACCTCATCAGTAAGCCTCGCAGTGGTTATTACCTTTCAGAAAAGTATGAAAACCCGAGTGATACTATCGACGCGAGTTTGGATCATTTTGAATCAGCCGACAGCGACAATGCACCGGATTGGAGCAAACGCGTTAAGCTGCAATTGGGCCAATACCCACGCATCGTCAAACCCTCGCATTGGAGTTGTTACCAATACCCATTTATTTTTGGCCAACCCTCTATCAATGACTTCCCATTAGCTCAATGGCGAGAAGCGACAAGAAAGGTCACCTCAGACCCACATGATCACCGCTGGCTTTGCGACAAGGTCGATAAAGACGTCGACATGCTGGTCGAACAGATACGCACAAGGGTGCTCCCACAGCGCGGTATTCATGCCCAAAGTGATGAGATCCTCATAACCTTAGGTTCGCAGAATGCGCTGTATTTGATTTCGACTTTGCTCATGAACCATCAGAGTCGAGTCGGAGTCGAGAACCCCGGCTACAAAGAAGCGAATCACATCTTCAATCTCTCTGGCGCGCAGTTACACCCGCATCAAGTGGATGAACAAGGATTGAGATTCAATGAGCACTCTTCACTGTGTGATCACTTCTATGTCACGCCTAGCCATCAAGCTCCAACCGGCGTCACCATGAGTGATGAGCGTCGAACTCAGTTACTTGAAATGGCCAAAGCCAATGACGCGGTAATTATCGAAGATGACTATGACGCCGAGTGCAACGTGGAGTGGAATCCTAAACCCGCGCTAAAAGCCAATGACAAGGAAGGGAGAGTCATCTACGTCAGCAGCTTCTCTAAGCTACTGGCACCCGGCTTGAGGTTAGGCTACATCGTGGCACCTGAAGAGTTAATCTACGACCTTAGAATACTGCGTCGCTTGATGTACCGACATGCGCCAAGCCGTGTTCAGATGGAAGTAGCGCACTTTATTGAACAAGGCTACTACGACAGCTTTGTGAGGCGCTTTAGAGAAAACACTCGCCAGCGCTGGAAGCTGATCAACGATGCTGTCTTGAAGTACTTACCTGACTGCAAGCGACTGGCTCAAAGCGAGCAGGCCAACTCTCTGTGGCTACAAACGCCCAGCCACATCAATAGCCAGCGTTTAGCTTCACGAGCCGCCCAAAAGGGCATATTGATTGAGACAGGCTATTCACACTTTATGACGAATACCGAAACGGAATCGGGTTGTGAAGCATTGTCAGAATATGACCCCAATTCCTATTTTCGATTGGGCTTTCACGCCATCGACAAAGATCTGATCGCACCCGGTATCAAAGAGCTGTCTGAGGCGATGAAGATCTAGCATCACTTATGAGCGGTTTGAGCAAAGTGATTTAGTGAATAAACGTAAAAAGAGCATCAATCGATGCTCTTTTGTCGTTTCTGAAGGTTAGGTTTGGCACGTTGAAAAGAACGGGGAATTCTTTGTCAAAGTGCCTTGGTTGCTGTGCTGGCTATCTTATTGGAGACTTAAGAAGCGAGTTCAAACAACACTTCATCAATGATCTTAACGCCTTTCTTTATATCGCTTGGCTGAATAACCAAAGGTGGCGCAACGTGAATGCGGTTATTCACAATGAAGGTCAACAGGCCTCGCTTGGTCAATTGCGCTTTCAATTGCCCCATTTTTTCATTGCTTAAAGGTGTTTTACTTTCACGATCTTCCACCAGCTCAACCGCCCAGAACATCCCTTTACCGCGCACATCACCAATCATAGGGTGCAACTCTTGAAGGCTCAGTAGGAGCGGCCCTAGAACGCTGTTACCGACGTTATCAGCATGTGTGACAATGCCCTCTTGCTCCATCACATCGAGCGTTGCAACGATAGAAGCCATCGCCAAAGGGTGACCAGAGTACGTTAAGCCGCCCATAAAGAAGTTTGACTTAAAGTGCTCAACGATCGGTTCGCTGACCACCACGCCACCAGCCGGCACATAACCCGAGTTCACCCCTTTCGCGAAAGTAATCAGATCTGGCACGACATTAAAGTGCTCAAACGCAAACCACTTACCCGTGCGACCAAAGCCGACCATGACTTCATCGAATATCAACTGAATGCCATGTTTGGTTGCCAGCTCACGCACGCCGATAAGGTAATCTTTGGGCGGAATGAGAAAACCAGCCGTTCCCGGAATCGTCTCTAGGATAATCGCCGCAATCGCCGTTGGTCCTTCGCATTCAATCACTCGCTCTAAATGCTGCAGGGCACGCTCACTCTCTTCTGCCTCAGTCGCCGCGTTGAATTCGCTTCGATAGAGAAATGGATTGAAGAAGTGAACGTGCCCACGGCTATACTCGTTTGGAATTCGACGAAAATCCCCCGTCGCAGCAATAGCAGTACCTGTATTGCCATGGTAAGAACGGTAAGCAGATAGCACCTTGTCGCGCCCTGTGAATTGTCGCGCCATGCGAATCGCATTTTCGTTGGCATCTGCCCCTGCATTGGTAAAGAACACCTTCTTAAACGAGCTTGGCGCTTTCGACAAGATACGCTTAGCCGCCAAACCACGAGTGAGGTTGGCGGTCGCAGGGGCAACGGTCACTAATGAATCAGCCTGATCTTTAATCGCTTTGATAACTTGTGGATGCTGATGACCAATGTTGGTGTTAACCAGTTGGCTACTAAAATCAAGGTATTCTTTACCTTCGTAGTCCCACATTTTGCATCCTTGCCCACCCGCAATGGCGATAGGCTCCGCTGCTTCTTGAATCGACCAAGAATGAAATACGCTCTTGTCGAGGTCGATAATATCTTGGTTCACAAGCTGTTCTGTTGATACTTCCATTTCATCGTCTCCATTAACAACACTAGATTCACAGCCGCTCGTGCTTGGCTCGTCTTCGAGAATGAAAGACACAAAACACGACATTGAAAAGGCTGCGCTATCGGATGGAATAATCTTCATCCCAAACAGGGCGGAGGTCATAGTGTCAGTTTCAACAAAACATTGGGCCAGTACATCAGCCCAAGTCTCATCCCCGATCCAACAAACAGCCTGACCCAATCCAATCGTCGATCTGGCTCTATTCAAAACTCTTAGGTGTGAATAGATTGAAAGGCAGACGAGACAGGTCTCATCGAACGCTAATTAACGCAGCAGCAATATCAAAAGCAAAGAGGTGAGCAAGAGTGGAATTAGGATTAGCGATGACATTGATTCTGTTTGCAGGAGTAGTTCGAGGCTATTCAGGATTTGGGTTTGCGATTATCGTAGCGCTTTCCCTCAGCTTTATTGTTCCACCATTGCAAGCGGTAACCATCGCTATCTTGTTGGACTTTTTAAGTGCCTTTCCTCTGCTCAAGCGAAGTAAAACCACCATCAATATCCGGCTTATTGCGCCGCTGTGTATTGGCATGTTGGTTGCGGTGCCTTTCTCGCTGTATTTCATTAGCACGATATCGGAATCAGGCTTGAAGGCCTTTATCGCGATGATGTCTTTGGTCGCTAGCACGCTGATTATTTTGGACTTACGCCTCACTTGGTTGCACCAACGACACGCGTTTTGGGCGGGAGCCATTTCGGGGTTTAGCATGACCACCGCTTCTTCAGGAGGTCCGCCATTAGTGACGTATTTGATGAACCTGACCATTAAAACCAGTGAACAGAGAGCCACCGCGATTGTGTTTTTTCTGCTGAGTTCAGCGATTTCACTGATCGGCTTCATATGGATTGGCGCATTTAACCAAGAATCGTTCATCACAGGTTTATGGCTATTACCGGCAGCTTTGATTGGCAATGTACTGGGGCAAAAACTGTATCTATCAGCACCGAACTTGTCTGCAAAAACAACGACCGCGCCGATTTTGATCGGCATGGCACTACTTATGTTAATTTCAAATTAGAAGGATGTATTTATGGATAAGATAGCGTTCATTACAGGGGCAACCTCTGGTTTCGGCAAAGCGGCAGCAAAACGTTTCGCAGAAGATAACTGGTCGTTAGTGCTGTCTGGTCGTCGAATCGAAAGGCTACTCGACCTAAAGGAAGAATTAACGGTGCCTGTGCATGTAATTCAACTCGACGTTCGAGACGCAGACGCCGTAAAACAAGCCATTGATTCATTACCCGCTGAATTTTCATCGATTACCGCATTGGTCAATAATGCTGGGTTAGCTTTGGCACCAGAAGGCGCGCCTGATGTGGACTTGAAAGACTGGCACACTATGATCGATACCAATGTCACAGGCTTGGTTAATGTTACTCATGCGCTGTTGCCTACGTTAATTAAAAAAGGCGCAGGAAGCTCAATCATCAATGTTGGGTCAATCGCCGGACAGTGGCCTTACCCAGGAAGCCATGTGTATGGTGCCAGCAAAGCGTTCGTAAAGCAGTTCAGTTACAACCTACGTTGTGACTTACAAGGCACAGGGGTACGAGTGACTGACCTCTCCCCTGGTATTGCAGAAACGGAATTTACTCTTGTAAGAACTAAAGGTAACCAGACGGCTTCAGACAACCTTTACCAAGGCACTACACCGTTGTCAGCAGAGGATATTGCCGAGCAGATGTTTTATATCGCAACCTTGCCAGATCACATCAACATTAACCGAGTCGAAGTGATGCCGACACGTCAAGCATGGTCTGCGTTCGCAATCGATAGAGATTAAGTTCAAACCGACACATACAAAAAAGGTGGTCTTTTCAGGCCACCTTTATCATTTCTTTCACACGATACTTCAAATATAACCAACGGCATAAAAGACTATGTCTAATTCGCCTCATTACTCTTTTAATGAAAGTAAGATTAGAGATACTCAACTAAACAATTTGCTGCTCATGTTCTTTGTTTGATTCCGTCTCTTTCGACAAGAAACTCGCTACGATCTCTCTCAGTTTGCCTTGGTTAACCGGTTTAGGTAAAAACTCATCCATGCCTACATCGAAGCACAAATGCTTGTCTCGCTGCACGACGTTGGCCGTCAGCGCAATGATTGGAATATGCTTTGCAGCCCCTTCTTCGAGCGCTCGGATCTGCTTGGTCGCTTCGAAGCCATCGAGAACCGGCATCTGACAATCCATAAAAATCATCTCGTATTCGTTGGCTTTGAATTTCTCGACACCAATTTCACCGTTGTCGGCAATATCAACCTCAAAGCCAAGCTTCTTGAGCATCATCTTGGCGACTTGTTGGTTTACTCGCGAGTCTTCAACAACTAAAACTGTACCACTAAATTCTCCGGCAACTGCGACAGGTTTTGACTCTGCTTGAATTGGAGCTTGTTTATCGGCTGGTGTGGCGTTTACAGAGACAATGGGAGCATCTTTAACAACCGCTGCAGGTTTACTTAACGGCACAGGTTCATTGTCTTTAAACGCAACCTCTCCTCTGTTCGGATAGGTAAAGACTGAAGTATCAGCCGCTCTCGCGAGTACCTCACTGATGGTCCATTTAAGCTGATTATCTTGGTAAGGACGCGCAATGTAGGCAACAAAACCGACTTGTTTAGCACGAGCTTCATCTTGCTTTCTAGGGTCAGCAGAGATCATCACTAACTTGGGACACTCGCTACCAAAGCGTTCAACTAAGCTTCTCGCCAGTTGAAAGCCATCAACGGACGGCATTACTTTGTCTATCAGAACGAGATCATAAGGTGATGACTTAGCCACAGACTCTGAAACCAACTCTAACGCTTGGTTTGCCGTTTCACAGCACTCAGACTTAACGCCAAAGGATTGAAGCTGTGTAGACGTTATACGCATGTTCAGCTGGCTATCATCCACAAGCAGAACCGAAACCTTATTGAAATCGATATTGCTTTCATCGGCTTCTAAACACGGGTCAAAGTCAGCCGTAAAATAGAAGGTACTGCCTTTACCTTCAACACTGGTGAGTTCAAGCTTGCTGCCCATCAATGTCACTATCTTCTCGCATATTGTTAGACCAAGCCCTGTGCCTCCATAAATACGTGTGGTACTGCCGTCGGCTTGTTGAAACTTATCGAACACCGATTTCTGTTTGTCTTCTGCAATACCGATACCGCTGTCGACAACCTCGAACCTCACTCTGAGTTTTTGCTCAGGCTCAACCACCTCTTCCAAACGAAGCGAGAGCGTGACGTGGCCATGCTCGGTAAATTTAATCGCGTTGCCTACTAAGTTATTTAGGACTTGTCTTAGTTGAGTACCGTCGCCAATCACCATGGTTGGGATCTTAGGGTCGATCGCTAATTGGAATCGAAGCCCTTTCTGTTCGGCTTTCACTCGAAAGGTTGATTCAACGTCGGCCGCAATGCCCATCATTTTCATCGGCTCTTGCTGAAGCTCTAGTCGCCCCGCTTCGATCTTCGAGTAATCGAGAATGTCGTTGATTAAGTCGAGCAACGTAAGCGAAGAGGTGTTGAGCATGTTGATGTACTCTTTTTGCTCTTTCGGCATATCCATTTCAGAGAGCAAAGACGACAACCCGATAATCCCATTCATTGGTGTACGGATTTCGTGACTCATATTGGCAAGGAATTCACTTTTATTACGGTTGGCCACCTCAGCAACATCTTTAGCTTTTTCCAGCTCTTGATATTGTTGACGAATACGTTCTACCGATCGGTTATAGCTACTCTCTAGAGTCGATATCTCATCTTTGTAAGTAGAGTGAGTTGGCGTTATAAAGCGCGGTTTGTTGTCTTCGACCTGTTGTTGGTTGATTTGGGAAGACATAGTCATCAAACGTTTTACGACAAGACGATAGACGATGGTTAAACATACGAGAGACAACAAGAAGATTTTAACGGCTTCGAAGGCGAGCAACAATAACACTCGTTCTTCAAAGTCATCTAGGATCATGCTCAAGTCTGATTGCACCGTGAGCGTCGCCAACGGGAAGTCTGTGCCGCCCATCTGGTGCACCATTTCCCAAGACTGAGAATAAGATTGGCCTTCGGTCTTTTGACCTAACTCTAGAATTTTTTCATCGGGACTTTCGATAAGAAGGTAACTGACCGAAGGGAGGCGAGAGATGCCTTCGGCTTGCACAAACAATTGCTCTCGATCTTCAACCCACAAACTTGCCGTTAAACCAGAAAGGTAGCCAGCCTTGACCTGCTCGATCTGAGAGCTGATAAAAGAAACTCGACTTTGGTACTCTACATACAACCCGAGACCTGTCACTATAACTGTGAATAAGGTACTGATCGCTATTATCATCCCGATCAACTGTCGGGAGAGTCCAACGTAGCGTTTTCCTTTTGTCACCATACACAAATTACCATTATTGTTATCCTAGCAAACTACAATTACTCAACTAGTATAATAGTAGTCATTCATCAAATAACTAGGGAAGGTTATGAAAAAACATCTTATCGTTGCATCCATAGTCAGTTTGTTTTCAAGCAGTTATGCTTCTGCAAGCGAACCTCTTCACTACTACATTATTGCGAGCCAAGCGCAACCTTTTCAAATCGAAACTGACGGGTCATCTCACAGAGGAATTGTTTCAGATATTGTGGAAGCCGTGTTTGATGACAGCCAATATGAGATCAACTACCACACCTACCCTTTTAATCGAATGATCGACAAGCTCGATGCGAGAGAGAATCCAAACTGGGTTACCTATGGCAGCCCTAGTTGGGGGAATATTCAATCTGCGAACCTATCTGAAGACCCGATTTACAATGTAAAACACGTATTACTCAGCAGCGGTAAAAAGCCATTTGAGTTCAATACAATCGATGATCTCGATGGGAAAGCCGTGGTATTGCTGAAAGGATTTGAGTATCCGAACTTGGAACCTTATATCCAACAGGGCAAGCTCAACGAGATTCGAGTAAAAGATTACACTGCTGCGTTTCGTGTCCTGAACCGAGCACCTGGCGACACCGTGTTTGTGGAAATGGAATCACGAATCAAATACAACCTAAACGAGCAAAAACTGAGTATTGATGATTACCAGATGCATGAGTTTGGTTCTGTCATCAATAACTACCCTATCCATTTGGCGTTTGACCCTGAGATGGATCCTAAGCTGCAAAGCTTCATCAACCAACGCCTAGACCAAATGAAAGACGATGGACAGCTTGACGACATCGTACAGAGTTACTTATAGCACCAGCGTAACGTAGAACTTATCAACGCATAGCTTAGTCACGTACGTTAACTCTCGTTGATGCCTGACTCTCTAAAACCGAAAAGGCCGCCCTGCTTCATACTAGATAGCAGGGCGGCCTTTTAAATGCGTCTAAGGAGTAATGATAAGCATGCCGCTATCTGAATCGACGAATCAGTGCGAAGCAATTAAATGCAGTTGCTGAGTGCGAAGCTGGTGACGCACTGCCATCAGAATCTTACCCAAATGGTTCTCGCCGGTTCCATCGCCGCCATCGCCCCAGAAGTGGTCTTTGTGCGAATGTTCTTTGATCACCGAATCTCCGGTATTGGTAAGAAACAGCGCAAACTGTGGATTCTGTCTGAACTTCTCGGTGACGATGAACTGCATCACTTCAACACGAATGTCATACCAATCTTCGCGAACTTGGTCTTCGTAGTCACGACTTAAAGAGAACGCTTCAGCAGGTGTACTGGCTTCCAAAATGGTATTACGTAGCGCTTCGGAGGCAAACTTCATCGCTTGATAATAATGTTCGCTGGTTGCCCAAACTTGATCACCTACCTTGATAGGACAAGCGGCAAAATTTGACAGGTATCCGTTCGGATCTTCGGGTTCGTAAAACAGCACTTCTTTAGCTTGAGCCACAGAATTAGACATACCCTTCTCCTTACCAACGACATCGCATATTTTTGCTTTAACTTTAAAATTAGTGGCGTTGAATATGACTGTCAAACAACTTAGTTCAAGAGTATGCCATGTGCGTGTTTTTCATCTGAAAAGCGTAATATCACAAGGGATAGGATAAACGGAACAGTGAGCCAAAGAATCAAGGAGTTGATTAAATCTGGATAGGAAACATGAAAAAACACTTATAAATCAAAGGGTGGCGTTGTGCCACCCTTCTAAATGCAATGGGGATTATTAGTGAATAAGACCTAGCTCCCTCGCTTCTTCCAGACTCAAACCGCTTTCTCTAATTTCTCTTAGAGTCTCGATACGACGACGAGCTTCAGCAGACTTCATTTTCTTTTCTGGTTTGAAAGATACTTCTTCTTCAGCATCCCACTTGTTTGCAATATTTGTCATTTCATCATGGTTGATAGAATTAATGGACATGTTTTCCTCCGAAAAGCACCATGTAATGGACAGGTAATCTGTAGCAAATGCTTTTTCGCTTGTTAAGAAATTCTGTACTGAAGTGTGATGATTCCGACGCTTCACAAAGCTAATTAATAAATGCCTCATTTAAACTTTGCCAAAGCCATTTTCTGCAATTATATTTAAAAGATTCCCCATAAGAAATGTGGTTTGATCCAACTCTCATTTTCCCCTCTTTCAATGCAATCAAATCCGTTAGCTTTCACATAGGCTAAGGCGAGATTTTCGGCTTAGCCGGAGAATCTGGCTGCGGGAAAAGCACCTGCGCACGATTGATGACCAAGGTTTACCCTGCGACAGAGGGAGAGATACTGTTCAAAGGCAGAGACATCTCTACTCTGAAAAGCCGTAAAGATATCTTGGATTATCGCAGCCGTGTGCAAATGGTTTTTCAAGACCCCTTTGGTTCACTCAATCCCACTCACACTATTGATCACCATTTAACGCGCCCACTTAAGATCCATAAACAGGTAGCCACTAAACAGGCTCTCACAGAGCGCCTCAAAGAGTTATTAGCGCTGGTGGAGTTACCCATCGAAACGCTAGCCAAATACCCGCACGAGCTCAGTGGGGGCCAAAGACAGAGGGTTAACCTAGCCAGAGCACTGGCCGTTGGCGCTGAGGTTATTCTTGCTGACGAACCCACCTCGATGTTGGACGTTTCGATTCGACTTGGCGTGTTGAACTTGATGCAAAAAATGAAGAAAGAGTTAGGCATAGGCTTTTTGTACATAACCCACGACCTTGCCACGGCACATTACATCGCTGAAGAGACGGCGGTGATGTACAAAGGGCAGATCGTCGAGTGGGGATCAACCCAGTCGATCTTGACCAATCCACAACACCCGTACACTAAGTTGTTGATCTCTGCGGTACCAGATCCCGATCTGCCATTTGGCGAACTCGTCAAAAATGAGCCAAACTATTCAATAGACGCTGATCGTATTCGAGAGCAGAGCAGTGAAATACAGCATGAAATCAAACAAGTTTCTGATAATCACTTTGTAAAACAGTGGGATAACGTTGCATGAATGAACTAGACACTTGGTTAGAGCGGATCGGAGATTGGTACAAAGACCGAAAGCATGATCAAGTGGACCGGTTAGAACCTTTGATCTTAACGCCTCCAGATGCGCTCTGGGGGCCATTGATCACGGATGAGCAGAGCAAAGGCATCGCATGTTGGCTAGACGGATGCCTGAGAATCTTTACTTTCTATCGCCACCTCGCGGATTCATCGAATCCGGACTTGGCTTCGCAGGAGGCCAACAGCTCAAGCCATCAAGATAAAGCCTACCAATACCTAATGTTTGCCTACAGTAAGATGCAAGCGGTGTCATGTGATCCAAAATCAGAAGCAGGATTGCAAGAGTGGTGTACACAGCGGCTACAACACTTGTGTGTATTGGCTTTGGAGTTTACGAACCAACAGCAAGAACCACGTTGGAAAGCAGAGTCTGAAAAATTGATCGAGTCGCATGTACGCTTTATGGCAACCCATCCCCGAAACGATGATCAAGGAATTATTCAACGCCATCTCCACTGATCAAGCCCTTCTCGATCAAGCATCAAATCAGAATCTCACCAGAGCTAGATCCGTAGAAAGCATGATCGAGCCTTGATCATGCTTCGGCGTTTAACTCTGTAAGCTATTGAATTTTAATGATTGACTGAATTTTA
Organism: Vibrio sp. 10N.222.55.A1; assembly: GCF_041473835.1. Lineage (NCBI taxonomy): Bacteria > Pseudomonadati > Pseudomonadota > Gammaproteobacteria > Vibrionales > Vibrionaceae > Vibrio > Vibrio sp. 10N.222.55.A1. The sequence goes on from NZ_JBFRSX010000015.1 coordinate 166,240, forward strand.
GGCAAAAAAAAGCGAGTCCCTTGGGAACTCGCAAAAATCTATTCAGTATGATGTAACAAAATATGAGCCAATCTATTAATCATAAGAAAGGACAAAGGTTGTCTATTCGGGATAAATAATAATCAACTAGATGCGCTACTTTGTCATCACTTTGTCAGCGTTAGGTGCGATTTTAATCAGCACCTAATGTGTTCAAAACTATCCATTCAGCGGCGGTAAAACAGGCTTATCGCGATAGGATAATGACTAGTGGCCAATCGCCATTTCATCGAGCGCAAGGAACACATTTTCGTCTAAATGACCTTCATGAACTTGTTTACACACTTTACGACGCACCGCTAAACCAGAGATCAAACGTTCAATGGACAGATGTCGATTGCTGGTGCTATCTCGGTCGTTATATAGCTCAATCAAGCGACTCAGTGTTTCGTATGGGATAACGTCCTCCCCTACTCTCAACCAATCAAGCTTCTCAATGAGCTCTGAGCACTCTTCTTTGATTGAGGCATGTGAGTGCCCTGTCATAGCAGATAAAGCCGTTATGCTGCGTTCTAGAGCCTCTGCAGAGGTATATTTAGAGAGAGTAATCATGATCTCGTCAGCGTTGATCTCAACAGAGTGTTTACGCTGCTTAACTCGACGTCCCAATTTGCCTCTTGGCGACGGTGCTTTACGCTGAATGGGTTCAAACTCACCATCGATAATCTCAGACAGCTCTTCCAGTTTCTGCTTAGACACCATTTCGTTACGAAGTGGGTTCGGCAGCGTTGGTGCCATATTACGCTTACCTGCGTTAGTGGTACGCGCTCTTGAGTAACGTAATACTTCTTCCACATTACATTTGATATCTACCTGATAATCGGTCGTTTTCCCTTTTTCGATCAACGCGGTGATCGTCAAGTGATAACCCCATAGATTAACCAGGAAGGTATCTTCTTGATCCCCGACTTCACCCAATTTTCTGAGCTCGCGGATCAGATCCATCGAGAAACGACGCCAATCGATGTTACGCGCCAATTTCTGGTTGAGCTCACTGAGCAACATGCTATCTGAATGGCGACGTGCCATGCGGCTTCTAAAGTACGAATACATTTGGAAGACCAAGGTATGTTGCTTCAGGATTTCTGGCGGAAATAGGAAGAAATAGTCACGCGTCAGCAGCTCTTCGTAGAACGAAGGCTCCCAAACCAGGATGTATAGGTTCGGTTTAATGCGAATTTCGCCGTCAGAGCCTTCTGTAGGCGCTTCTTCCGATGCGGTAATGGTTCTAGCTAAGAATCGGAAACGATCACTCTTAAAGCCTTCTGGCATGTTCTCACTAAGCCAACGGCCTGTAAGCTCGTGCAGTTGGAAATCCGTGAATTCGATACGATCAATACTGTCGCGGATAGAATCACGTGCAGGGCCGCTGTCTTTCTTGCCACGTAAAGACAAAATATCAGTGATGTAGAGTGGTGTTTTGTTTGGCGTGTGTTTCGCGTCTAGATGGTAATCATCTTGGTGATGATCATGATATTGAACGGTGAGAGTGAATAACGCGAATAACGTCATCAGATCGTCAACGGTCATGATATTTTTAGAAGATCGTGTCTCGATCACAGCTCGAGTGCCAGAGATCGAAACCATGGATTTCTGGTAGCTCTTACGAGTTCTAGGTGGCGCTAACGCTTGATCAATAATCCCCGCCCAATTGGTTGGCGAAACAATGAATTGATCCGCTTCATCTTTCATCGTTGGTGGGGTATTCAACCCATGTTCATTCAGTAAGCGCTTGTTTACTTTGGTTTGAGCTAGGGCTTTAGAGCGCTTTTGCTTTTCATTTTGCTTCACGCTTTCTGTCACTAAGCTGGTGGCACCCAGCACCGATATCAATTGGTTTGGGTTCACAAAGCGATGCAACATGGTTTTACCAGCAAGGCCTTCTTCAAAGCGAACGGGGATTTGTTTGAACAATCCGATATTAACTGCAGCTCTCAGCCTTTGCTGTAAGGCTGCGCGAGTGACTTGACCATCGGTTGATTCAATAATCTCAGTGGTGGAAACGTACCCGTCTTTACTGCTAAACCCACGAAGTGAAATTAGGTTAAGAAGCTCAACTATGCTTTTGGTGACACCTTTGAAGTGTTGATATTGTTCTATCCATTCAACGGCTGTTTCAGATACCTCAAATAAATGACCATCTTTGTGGCTTCGTGCCTTAATTAACAATTTCTCTTCTGGTTTCATTTTTGATCCGTATCACACTAACCGTAATTTCACTATAGTTCCTGAATGATAAAGAAAGAATGATCATAAATAAAGAGAATTTATTGGCTTTTAAATAACTGATCTTTTTGATTAATATGATCTTAAATGATTAAGTGATCTAATGATCTGGACGTAACTTTGCTTATAAGTGGCTGAATTTAAAGCATTAAAATAAATCGCCTTGGAAAGCATGATCATAAAGGTTCCGAAACTATGATCATTAAACTTAAGAAAGCATGATCACAGAACATCAGAACGATGATCATTAAGTCATTGTAAGCATGATCATTATCGGTTCGAAAGCATGATCATTATACTTATACAGCTTATCCACAGATCGGAATTCAACATCGGTTTCTAAGTCGCTTTTGACTTGTCTAAGTGGACACTTGTGGTGGCCAATCTATCGGAACAATGATCAAGAGAGCATACTTTTTTATCGTTCCTACCCTATTGAGTGCAAAATTTAGTCTGTATCCGGCGGAAATGGATTGCTTTGATGTATTTAGAGCGGGTGGGTCTTAACTAGGAAGCATGATCATGAAATTGTCATGTTTGTGTATTCTTGGTCTGTGTCGATTGAATTTTCAATCATTGAGCCCTTATAGGCGTTGAATCCCCATTCCAAAAGCATTTGTCCGTAACTTAGTTCATAAATTACATGCTTCCGGAACTATGTTTACTTGATCATTTTTCCGGAGGTTGATCATTTTCAATGTGCAGTTGTTCGGATCAATATTGCTCAGTTTACGCCTTGATCATGCTTCATAATTTGGCGTTATCAATTATCTTACACTGGATGTGCTCCATGATCATTCTTCCGGTTAGGTTCCAATCCTCTGTTGTTTTTTGACACCCCATCTTCTCTTCTGTTTTGAATTTTTTGGTCATTGAGTGTTTTTTAATTTTTATTGGATTGAAAATCTATAAATTCGAATGCAAATCACACCAACCGTAATCTACGGTTGTATTTCAATCGTTCCGAAGGTTTTTCGTTGAAATTCCATTTACATTGTAAATAAGTGATGCTGTAACATTTAAAATGTAGACTAGAAATAGCATGGTTATACATGATAGAAACAGTCATTTTTGTGTTTGTCTAAGGCGATGTTTCATCAAATTGTAAAAACGCGGTCTATTTTATGTGATTTTACTCATAAATGTATGTTCATGTTTTTGTTGTGTTTGTTGTTAATCGCTGTACAATTTTGTACTTAGTTAATCATTACGGAAACTGGCAATGAAAAGAGAACAAACGATTGATAAGCTCTATCAGCTAGCCGAACAAACTCAACAAGTTCAGGCTGACCGAATTGAGATTATTTTGGAAGAGCGAAGTGATGAACATTTCCCTCCAATGTCTAAAGCTATGATGGAGACTCGTTCTGGTTTAACGCGTCGTAAGCTCGATGAAGCGATCACTAAACTTGAAGCTGATGGCCATCAGTTCACAAAGAACAACGCTAATCATTACTCGATTTCATTGACAGAAGCTCACATGTTGATGGACGCGGCAGAAGTGCCGAAGTTCCATGAACGTAAGCAGCACGCTGACAATAAGCCATGGATTATCAACGTACAAAACCAGAAGGGTGGTACGGGTAAATCAATGACAGCAGTTCACTTAGCCGCTTGTTTGTCTCTGAATTTGGATAAGCGCTACCGTATCTGTCTGATTGACTTGGACCCACAGGGCTCTTTGCGTCTGTTCCTAAATCCACAAATTAGTGGGGCAGAGCACGACAGCATCTATTCTGCCGTCGATATCATGTTGGACAACGTGCCTGAAGGCCAAGATGTCGATCTAGAGTTTCTTCGTAAGAACGTACTATTGCCAACTCAGTATCCAAACCTGAAGACAATTTCTGCTTTCCCAGAAGATGCGATGTTTAACGCTGAAGCGTGGCAAAGCCTTTCACAAGATCAGTCACTTGATATTGTTCGTCTGTTAAAAGAGAAGCTTATCGACAAAATCGCCGATGACTTCGATGTGATTATGATTGATACCGGCCCGCACGTTGACCCTCTAGTATGGAATGCAATGTACGCGTCGAACGCACTTCTGATTCCATGTGCAGCTAAGCGTTTGGATTGGGCTTCAACGGTTAACTTCTTCCAGCACTTACCAACGGTTTACGAAATGTTCCCGGATGACTGGAAAGGGCTCGAATTTGTTCGTCTAATGCCAACCATGTTTGAAGACGACAACAAGAAACAGGTGTCAGTTCTGACTGAAATGAACTACCTGTTGAATGACCAAGTAATGATGGCAACCATTCCAAGAAGCCGTGCTTTTGAAACCTGTGCCGACACTTACAGCACGGTTTTCGATCTAACGGTGAGCGACTTTGAGGGCGGTAAGAAAACTCTAGCTGTTGCTCAAGACGCAGTACAAAAAAGTGCTCTAGAATTAGAGCGCGTATTACATAGCAACTGGCCTTCACTTAATCAGGGATAACAACAATGGCAATTAAAACATCTGACTTAAATGCAAAGCTATTTGGTAAAGCAAACAAACGTCGCGTAGCAACACCACAAGAAGCGCAAACAGCGGCAAAAGAGCAGGCTCAAGTGATTGAGCTTTCTGTTGCTGGCGAAGATTTGGTTTCATTTGAATTGGTTCGAATTCCTGCGGCTGAAGTGGCTACTCGAACGGTTGTTTTTGAAGAGAACGCTCGTGAGCAATCTTTCTTAAACGAGCATGCGCTTTCTGATGTTCTTACAACATTGAAAGAACGTGGTCAGCAATACCCAGCAGTTGGTCGTAAGAACAAAGACGGTAAGATTGAAGTTCTTGATGGTAGCCGTCGTCGTATGTCATGTATTTTGGCTGACAAAGAGTTCCTAATCTATGTTGCTGAAAACATTAACGGCGAACACGCTAAATTCCTATCAGACGTAGCTAACGCTCATAAACCGCTTTCTCTTTATGAGAAGGGCAAAGAGATGCAAGCGAAGCTAGATAAAGGCGAAGCTGAAGACCAGAAAGCACTGGCGAAAATGTTCCAGTGCAGTGAAGCTTTGGTGAGTGGTGCATTGAAAGCAGCCGCTTTACCACTTGAATTGCTACAAGCTTACCCAAATGTGAGCGACCTTGGTCGTCCAACCATTGTTAAACTACACAAGCAGTTTGGTGGATTGACGAGTGAACAGCAGCAAACACTGCTGACTAAGTGTGATGCTTCTGAAGGTTTTGTATGGCAGCGTAGCGAAGCTCAAGGCGTAACTCGTCTAACCAAAGACGTGACAGAAACTTTGGAAGGTTGGATTCTTGAATTGGCGCCAGCGCCAGCGAAGAAAGCTTCTCCAAAAGTTGAGCTTATTAAGGGCCGCGCATCATACAGCCGCAAGGGTTCAAACTTGGCGTTGAACCTTAAGAAAGTTGATGATGCAACAATGGAAGAAATCCTCGCCTTCGTTCAATCGAAGCTCGACTAAGTCGACGACTTTTCATTACTCCTCTAAAGCCGCTTAATGCGGCTTTTTATTTGGCTGTGATAAACTGTGTTTAGATGAATCTGGACGCTAACTATGACAAACCCAACCAACACTTTTCTGCATACACTTTCTAATATTGCTCAACATAACGATCACCGTTACGGCGTGGTCTTTGATGGCGAATTTGATTGGCAAAACTCAGCTGTTTTTACTTTCCTTCAAGACTCACACAGTCCGAGCATCTTCCAGATTGGCGGTACGCCATTTGAAGGTGTGATTCATGCTCCAGTAAAAAAAGGCCAACAACTGCTTGGTCGTGAGTGCCAAGTTCTTGTTTGTGATTTTAGAGAGCAGTTCGATGCGAATGGTTTTAGTGCCGCGTTGGGTTCGTTAGTTGGTGGTGGGTTGTTGTTGGTGTTGCCGCCAAAAGTTAATGCCTCTGAAGATAGTGAAAGCTTTGGCCAACGTTGGTTAAAACGTCATTTCGATAAACTGATTTCTGTTTCACAACACAATGAAGCCGGCGATGTAGTTCAAGCAACTCACGCTCTTCCTCAGATGCAAAGCGCCCAAAACGGATTGGATAAATTTGAACAGCAAAACACGGCTGTTGAATTAGTCAAAAAAGTGGTGTCTGGACATCGTAAACGTCCTTTGATTCTCACTGCGGATAGAGGGCGTGGTAAAAGCTCGACATTGGGTATTGCCGCAGCGCAGCTGTTAGTTGAGCGTCACGGTTTTAATATTATTGTTACTGCACCTTCAGTGAAAGCGGTAGAGCCGGTATTTTCTCATGCTGGCCAAGGGTTAGAATCTTGCGAAGTGGTCAACGCTACTCACATTCGCCATCAAGGGGGAAGTTTGAGATTCGTCGCGCCAGATGAATTACTTAAATCCAAGCCCGATTGTGACCTTCTATTTGTTGACGAAGCGGCTACAATTCCAATTCCGATGCTTAAATCCATGGTCGACATCTATCACCGTATGGTTTTTTCGACCACGGTACACGGTTACGAAGGCAGTGGACGAGGGTTCGGTATTAAGTTTGAGTCTTGGCTTTCTGAGCATCGTCCGGGGTGGAAAGGCTTTAAGCTCGAACAACCGATTCGTTGGAATAACAAAGATCCGCTAGAGGATTGGTTGTTTGATTGCTTTCTACTTGGTAATGACGCATCAGTCACTGAATCGGCGGTTGATGAACTCGATGGCTTTTCTGCTGACGCAATCAAAAAATTAAACTTAGTCGAGTTATCAAAAGCAGAATGCTTGGCTAATCCTGAGCAGCTACAACAATGTTTTTCTCTTCTTGTGGATGCGCACTATCAGACCTCGCCTAATGACTTAATGCAGTTTCTCAACAATCCAGCAATCCGTTTATACGCCGCTTGGCAGCAAGGTGAATGTTTAGGTTGTATGTTGGTGACGGAAGAGGGTGGTTTGGACAGCGAGTTGATTACTCAAATTCAACTTGGAAAACGCAGGCCTCAAGGTCACCTTGCCCCTGTATTACTGGCAAACCAATTTGGCTGTACTCAGGCGGCGACCAGTCGGTGCCTTCGAGTTATGCGCATTGCTGTTTCAGCACGTCATCAAGGTTTGGGTATTGGCCGTTGGATGTTGGCTCAGTTATCACAGCAAACCAGCCAAGCAGATTATCTGGCGACAAGCTTTGGCGCGACCAGCGAATTGATTTCTTTTTGGCGTGGTAGTGAATTTGAAGCTGTGCACATCGGCCACCAGCGAGATCAGGCCAGTGGCTGTCACTCGGTTCTGATGGTTAAGGCGCTTAACTCAAACTCTCAAGGCTGGATAAACCAAGTTCAAAATCACTTCGAGCGTAGCTACTGTTTTCTTGTTTCAGGTTCTTTGGTTTCACTTGAAACCGATATGGTGCGAGCACTGCTGCCAAAGAGTGTTCACACCGTTAGTGAGTTTGAAACTCAGTTAGTTAGAAATTACGTGAACGGTGGCAACAGTTATGATGCGATCAGCTTCAGCGTACTGAACTTGATTCTACTCAGTAACGATCGAAACATAGGTATTTCTGACTTACTCATCGCAAAGGTTGTTCAGCAGAAAGAGTGGGGGACTTTTGTTGAACAGTTTAATCTTGTTGGTCGTAAACAAGCAGAGATTCAGTTTCGTAAAGATGTCGATGCTCTGTTAGCAAATTTACAGTGTAAATAGGCTAGCCATCATTTAAATATACTGACCGCAACAAATTAGATTTACAGTGTAAATTAGAATATTGGATTTACACTGTAAACTGAAGCTCCATATTGAAACCCGTTTTTACCCTGATTATCTGTTACATCATTTCTGTTTTATCTCTCCAGTACAGCCTTTAATCTTCTAAAGCTATTCGCCTTTACTATCTAGCCCTACATCGAATCAACATTCAATCGCACGAAATATTCTGAAAATTTTCCTATGTATTTGTAAAGGCGAAGCAGATCATAAAATGTGTAAGTCTTATTTATGAGTCATGTTTGCAGAATCGAAAGTAAGTGATGTGACGCTGATTATTCTAATAATGTGATACTCAGCGCAGAATGAATTATATAGACTGAATAACAACTGAGTCATTAGGGATACTCAATTCGAATGTGGGATAACATCGTTACATTGTCGGAAGACAAGCAACAAGTAATGGCATGTCTGCCAACCGGGACTGTGGTTGACGCAAGCTTTGATAACAAGACGCTGCCACCAACCTTGGAAGCTTTGAATGCATCAAACTATTTTCTTTTCGAAGAAGAGGTGTTGCGTTTCGTTACTCTTGCTAAAGAAGGTAAGGGTGAAGCTTATGAAGGAATCTTGATTGCCGAAGTTCGAAATGCCACTGTTGCGGTCGAACTGTCTGATGATGAGATGTTGGCGAGCCTCGTGGTCACTGGTCCCTACAATGGACACCCACTGCGTGGCAGCGACATCATTCATTGTTTATCTCAAGCTCAAATAACAAAAGGAATAAATAAGTTAGCGCTCAGAAAAGTTCTGATGATGAGTAGCAAACTTAAGCCCGGCGAAAAGTTTACTCAGCCAGCCGCTAAAGGGACACAACCAGTAAAAGGTAAAGACGCTAAGTTTGCCGCTTTGGTTGAAGATATTACTCGTCAAGTATTGAAGCCTCGCAGTAAAGACGAAGGCAAGATTGATATGCGAGACTTGGGACAAACCATTACCGTTGGTCAAAATGATCACTTAATGAAACGAACCCCCGCTACCAAAGGCATCGCTGGCTTTACCGTTCAAGGCCGAATTATCCCACCGCTTCCTGGACAAGACAGTTTAATCAAGCCTGGAAAGGGCACTTACATCTCCCCTGAAGATCCCAATTTACTACTCGCCTCACACCCTGGATTGCCCATCATTAAAGACCGAACCATCGAAGTGGATGACGCCTTATGTGTCAGCAACGTCGATGTCTCAACTGGGCACGTTAAATTTAAAGGTAATGTCTTTGTCTCTGGCAACATCGAGCCGGGGATGATCGTCAAGGCGACCGGAAGTGTTACGGTTGGTGGCTTTATCGAATCGGCCGAAGTGCAAGCTCAGGGGGATATCAAAGTCGCGAAAGGCATTATCGGCCACACGACCAAAGAGGGTGAGCCAAAAAGTTGTAAGGTATTCAGTAAAGGCTCTATCACAGCAAGCTACGCACAGAATGCCGAGCTACAAACGGCCAATGACCTTCGACTTGGTGTGCACAGTATGAGTAACGACATTCGCTGTGGTAACAACCTTATCGTGATGGACAGCTTGAAAAAACACGGCACGCTAAGCGGTGGTGAAGCCAAAGTTGGCGGAAAAGTAGAATGTGTCTTCTTAGGTGTTGAGGGAGACACCGCAACTAAGGTACATGGTTTTGCGCGCTACGATGGTTACCGCCAAAAGATAGCTGAGCTGAAGGAAACTTATAAATACACTCAAGAGCAAACCATGGGTGTGATTCGCCAAGAGTTAGAATTTAAGAAGCGCCCGAAAGCAGAGAGAAGCGAAGAGCAAGCCCTAGAAATAGAGCAGCAACGTGAGAAGAACAACCTCGCAATTGAAAACACAAAGTCGCAGTTAGATACACTCGAAGCAGAGTTTGAAACCAATCTTGCTGAATGCACGGTAGAGGTACACGAAAAAGTGTATACCCGAGTGACGATTCAATTTGGTGATGAGACAGTCACAACCAAGCGGACCCACGGCGGAAGTGTTTTCTCATTCAACCAATACGAGATCCAATGTTCGTTTAAGATGGAGCAAGAGGATATTGCTTTGTAGACTTTTGTGCTGAACACAAAGTGACGTATTGTCTAGGTGTCGATACTGACAAATAGAAAAAGGGGAGTTGATGCTCCCCTTTTGCTTTCTACTGATAATGATTTATTTAGGTGGATTGCGCGTTTTAGCTAACCGCTCTCACTCGGCCTTGTTTAAGGTCTGAAAGAACCTGTGCTTTAGGACCATCTGCAATGATGCAGCCTTTCTCCATTACGATCACTCGATCGACAATGTCCAACATCGACGTTTTGTGTGTAATCAGAATTAACGTCTCGCTTGGTAGCAATTGGTTAAGTTGGTGTTTGATGTGCATCTCTGAACGGTTATCCATAGCACTGGTCGGCTCATCCATCAACAACACTGGCGGACGGCCAAGGAAGGCTCTAGCAATGGCAATTGACTGACGTTGACCACCAGACAGCAAGGCACCACCTTCACCCACTTGGCGTTCCAAACCTGCAGGATCTTGTTGAGTAAACGCGGTTACCCCTGCACGGTTTGCTGCATCCATCACGTCACGGTCATCCACCAAAGGACGACCTAAAGTAATGTTGTCTCTTACTGAACCGTAGAACAGGTTACTGTCTTGCGGAACACAACCTATATTGCGTCGTACGTCGACATGATGCAGTTGCTCCATATCCGTTTCATCAATACGTACATGGCCTTCTGTGGGCTTGTACAGGCCCATAATCAGACGTTCTAGTGTGGTTTTACCTGAACCAATACGACCAATGATTGCTACTTTCTCACCAGGACTAATATTGAGGGTTAAGTCTCTAATTGAAGCCACTGGTGAATCTGGGTAGTGGAACGTCACTTTATCTAGCGCGATATGGCCCTGAATAATCGGACGGTGAATGTAGCGTTTACCTTCTTCTTGTTCATCAGGCATCGACATCACTTGCTCAATCAGAGTCATTGATGACTTTGCTTGGTTGTAACGAGTCGAAAGCAAAGACAGCTGAACAAGCGGGCCAATCGCTCGGCCGCTCAACATGGTTGCTGCGATCAAGCCACCCATCGTAAGTTCACCTTCTGCAATTAGATACACGCCAAAGATGATCATACCAACGTTAGTACTTTGCTGAACAAAGCCGGCGGTGTTTTGGATGCTGTCAGTGATGCGTCGGCTTTTGATATTCCAATTCGCCATGTGAGCAACAGCTTCTTCCCAACGGAATTGGAATTGACTTTGCGCGCTGAACAGCTTAACCGTCTCTAACCCTGCCAAACTCTCAATCAAGTTTGCGTACTTCTGCGAAGCAAGACGAGAGCCTTCTTCAATGGTGCGGCGCAGTGGGCCTTGGATTAGCAATGCATAGACGATCAAAATGACCACGCCAGCAACGGGAACGAATACAAGGTTTCCAGCCATTAGCCAAATTAGCGCTAAGAACATCAGTGCGAACGGTAAGTCGATTAACGAGCCAATGGTTGCAGAGGTAAAGAATTCACGAATGGATTCGAACTCTTGCAAGTTTTTAGCGAAAGCACCGACGGAAGCAGGCTTCGCTTCCATACGAATCCCCAGTACTTTACTGAACAGCTTGGAGGAAATGAGAATATCGGATTTCTTACCGGCAACGTCAATGAAGTAGCTGCGCATCAATTTGAGCAGCAAATCGAATAGGAATACGACGAAGATACCACTCGCTAGCACCCACAAGGTTTCAAAGGCGAGGTTAGGGACTACTTTGTCGTACACCAAGCGAGTGAACATCGGCGCGGCAATTGCGAAGATGTTGATCAGAATGGAGGCGATCAACACATCTCGGTAGATGTTTTTAGATTCCCAAATCGTGCTCCAAAACCAATGCCCTTTACGTGTTTTTAGAACCTCTGGTGAACGTTCATCATAGCGAAACTGCTTCTTTACCAAGAAGTAGCGGCCGATGAATTGTTCTTTCAGCTCTTCGACAGGAATGATGATTGGCACCATTCCGCTTTCCGCTGTAATGATTTCCGCTTCTTGCTTCTCTAAATCGATACTGTTGAGAACGCACGCCTCACCTTGTTTAAGCAGTAAAACGGCAGGCAGAATCAGGTGAGGAATCTTTTCTAAGTCGGAACGGTTTTCTTTCGCCACCAATCCTGCTCGCTCAGCAGAACGTGGGAATAGGAAAGGGGTTAGCTTTCCGTCTGATAGTGGTAGCCCATTGATCAACGCTTCGGGCGAGTTAGCTAACCCGTAATACCGGCTAACGTAGATCAGTGAGTTCAATAGTGGATCTTGCATGTGATATAACCCTTACAACTATTTATCAACAATGAAGCCTTGGAACACTTCTACGTAGTTATCAGACAGAATATCTAGCTGAGTCTGAGTTTCTATTCGAGACGCGATGGTGGTGACGCCTAGGTTGTGAGCGGTTCTAGAGATCGACGTTAAGGTAAACTTCTGTTTTTCGTCATCAAGGTTATGTGTGAACAGGTAATCTAGCTTCACATAGCTTGGACGGTATTCGTTGATGTAATCCAGTGATTGGAAGTTACGTCCGTAGTTATCGACACCAAACACCGCTTCAGCGTTGCGAATGGTGTTACACAAAAGTGCCGTGTAGTGCGGAACGTTGATGAAGCAGTTTTCTGGAATCTCAAAGTGCAACAGGTGAGCGATTGAGGCATTGTGTTCAAGCGTCTTACCGATCCAACGGATGAAGCTTGGTTGAGATATACTGCTTGGCGAGAGATTAATAGCGACTGGGCTGGTTACTTCTTTTGCATTGAGCTTTTCAACCATCTTCTCAATAACGTATTGGTCGAGAATGTGGCTCATTTCAAGCTGTTCTAGCGCGTATAGATACTGGTTAGCACCGTAACGCACGCCATCTTTTTCAATCGCAGAGAACACCTCTTGGTGATACGTTTTACCAAAGGCATTGTTTGCAGCCTGCAAACGGAAGGTAATGAGGTCGTTGATGATCGCTTCTTCAACCAACATACGCCATTGTTGTTTGCCCATCACTGCGCCGTGATCGTCTGCGGTTACGTAGCCGTAAGCAAGTTCTCGATTCGCCTTGGCACTTGAGAGTGCGTTATCCACCAGCGACATGATTTCAGTACTGGTTTTACGCTTGTTGCTGTAGGTCACACCAAGAGCAATATGTGGATTCGCAGTGCCTGTTGGGTCTGAACCTAGGCTCTGGATACAGTTTACGATGCTGCTCGCGACAAGTTTCAGTTCGCTCTCATCAATGTTTGGCATGATGAAACCGAACTCGTCACTAGAAATACGAGCGATGGTGATATCTGGAGATGAAATTGAAGCTTGCAGCTGTTCAGCCAGTTGATGAACCAAGGCATCACTTTCTTGATAGCCCTTTTCATCGTACTCTTCACTGATAAACTCCGCTTTAAGTACCGCTAAACCACCTAAGCTCGACTCCTCTAACCATTGAGTTAACTGAGACATGTAGTAAGCACGGTTACCTAGCTGAGATACAGGGTCGATATATGCTCTTTCACGTAACTTCTGAGCTTCTTTCGCTTGGTTTTTAAATGCCAGTTCAACTTGAGTCGACATGTGGTTGATACCATCGACAACCAAGGTGAGATCTTTTGTCTTTGGACGAGCCAGAGGTTCGCCAAACTGATTCTTGGCGATCTGATCCATCTTGGTAATGATCAACGAGAGCGGGCGTAAAGCGCGCTTAAGGATCCAAGAGATAGACACCAAACCGAGCAAGAAGATCGTGCCAAATATGCTCAGTAAGCGGATGAATGCTTGCCAAAGTTGATCGTAGGCAGGGCCTGGGTGACTTACTATCTCGACCTCGGCCAATTGCATCCAGCCACTGGTGATCACGCGGCGGTCATGAACAGGCTCGAACAGGTTTAGGTTGGTAAACCACTCTGGTACGCCAGTTGGCTTTACAGGGTATGAGCGGAGAATGTCTTCACCGCTATCGAGAAAGATCAATCGAACGACTGAGTAAGAACTGCCATCAAACAGGGCGTTGATAACAGACTCCACTGCCACCTTGTCCTTTTCTTCTAGGTAAGGGGCGAGAGCCAGTCCAACAGTATTAATGGTATTACTTACCTCAGAGCGTTGCTGCTCCTCTAAGTATCCACGGGTGGTATTGAATTCGATCATAAAAACTGACGTCATCAGCAGTATGAACACTGCAACCATCCCGACCACAAGCTGTTTATATAAAGTCATTGTACCTACTCATCGTAATTGATAATGGGTTTGTTTAATTTTAGAGAGCGCTCACGTGAACGTAAGTCGTTCCATAAGCTCAATCTTGAAGATTTCCCTGCCAACTTGCCGCTGCCTGCTGCCGACTTGATCAACCAAAGGTTTTTACCGTTAAAACTGTAAATTGGTCTTAGATCTGGGCGTTTGGAACCGCGTTTAATTTCAGGGTTTAAGTTGTCCAAAATTAATGGCTCTGCACTCGGTGTTGAGTAGTACGCCAACACCATATGGAATTGGTTTAACTCCAGTGCTTTTACGTACACTAATCGCAATTTCTTATCTGGGACGCCCAGTTCAAGCAAAGAGAAATATTTTGCGATAGTGAAATCTTCACAGTCACCAGCATTGCTGCCTAAAAACTCCAGTGGTGTTGCCCAATAGTCGTTTTTTCCCCACAGTATGTTGTCATCGACAAAGTACATCTGGTTGAAGAATTGGTTCACTGACCTGAGCTTCTCTTTTTCACTTAATCCGTCGTATGACGTCATGTTTGAACGCCACGTTGCCACTCGCTTTCCGGCTCTATCGCCGTAGGTTTTGGTCACCGCATCTATCCACCTTTGGTCGCTCTTGTTGAGCGCCACAGAGGTAAAAGAGGTAAGAACTAGCAGCAATAGCGAAATCCGAGACTTCATAGCCTCTGCTCTTGTCTATTTACTGCGTACTGAAAGGCGTTATCAAACATCCAACGTCCTTACTCTTTTAGTGCATTGTTTTGAGCACTTAATAGTGGCTTCAACATGTACTCAAGCACGGTTCTTTTGCCTGTGATGATATCGACTGAGGCGGTCATGCCCGGAATGATTGGCAACTCTTCGTTCTGTCCAAAATTGTGTTTTTCGGTGCGCACGCGCACGATATAGAAGCTATTGCCTTCTTCATCTTGAGTGGTATCGGCACTGATGTGCTCTAACACGCCTTCTAGACCACCGTACTTAGTGAAGTCATAAGCACTGAATTTAACGATGGCAGTCAATTCTGGGCGTAGGAACGCGATATCTTGCGGGGCGATTTTCGCTTCAACCAATAGAGAGTCTTCTGTTGGTACAATCTCAACGATGTCCATACCCGGTTGGATAACCCCGCCGACAGTATTAATACCCAATGTTTTAACTGTGCCTGTTACAGGAGAAACCACCACGGTACGGTTTACTCTGTCTTCTAGGCCAACGGCAGATTCGGTCATTGCAGAGAGCTTGTCTTGGGCTTGATTGAGTTTTTCTTGTTGTTCGGAGCGGAAGTTCAGTGCGGCGTCAATACGGCTGAGCATGGATTCTTTGATTGCTGAGCGTAAAAGAGGAATTTTTAGCTCGCTCGAAGTCATTTCTCGGCGAGTGTCGTTCACTTGTCTTTGCAGTTTAAGTAATTCAATTCGTGGTACCACCCCTTCATCGGCGAGAGGTTTGGTGATATCCAGTTCTTGGCGAGCAAACTGGTAGCTCTGTTTTAGGTTTCGAACACGCGCTTTAATCTCAACTAGGTCTTGCTGTTTCTGTTCAACTTGTTGATCAAAAACGGAAAGCTGGTTTCTCAGATTATTGAGATCTTGACGGTATTCTGCTTTTTGACGATTAACCAGTTGAGGTTGAAGTTCATAGAATTTAGGTGGGAACGCAAGCTTGCCATAATCGAGAGTGACACTTTTCTTCCATTCTTTTTCAGAGAATTCTTCATTGATGACAACACTGGTCAGGGAAGCGGAAAGCATTAACACGTTGGCGGTCAAGTTCGCGACTTGTTGTTCACGTTCGCGGAAGTCAGAACGGAATCGTGTGTCATCGATTAACAGCAGTTGTTGACCTTTTTGAACGCGTTGGCCTTCTTTAACTAAGATTTCTTTAACCAAGCCACCTTCAAGGTTTTGTACCACTTGGATCTGAGAGGAGGGGATCACTTTGCCTTGGCCAACGGTAACTTTGTCGATCTCTGCCCATGCAGACCACCCAATAGCAGCAATAAAAAACAGAACGATCACCCACAACATAATTCGCGCACTGGTGGGCGTATTGAGGAGTAGTGCCGCTGTTTTATCATCGACATACTCAAGCTCGGTCTCGTTCAATTTGCTGAAATTTTTCTGACTCATAACAGTCCTTGTTCGCTAAATAAAAGTGCAAGCCTATTGAGTGTATTCTTACTTTTGATAAATGTTAAGATTTTGCTCATTTAAATCTTTGAATTTATATATTTTTTAAGACTTATCGGTTCTTGAAATCTGTTTTATCGAGTTGGTGCTTTCTTAGTTTGTCATACAGTGTTTTTCGCGATACCTGCAGCTCTTGTTGTACTTCTTTTAAACGACCTTGATGGCGATGTAGTGCCTCAATCAAGATAATTTGTTCAAAGCTATCGGTGCGTTGGTTTAACGACTGTTGTTGCTCTTCAATGCTCATATCGAGTTCATTTTGCTCATTAGTATCGTTGTCGAGCGACGGCTGCTTAATTTGAGTCAGCACTCTGAGTTCAGCATGTTGGCGAAGCTGACGAATGTTCTCCGTCCAATGCGTTGCAATGAGTCTCTGGATCTCTTTTTCTGTAATCACGGGTGGCGGCAGTTGATAGCGACTGGCTGCACCACGAGCAAAGTGTTTGAACAAAGAGCCAATATCTTCCGTTCTTTGCGCCAAGGGTAGTAAATTAAATCGGCGCAGTTCACCTGTAATTGTAGTAGGAACTACTGTAGTTGCGATAATGATACAAGTTGCATTGGTCTTGCATGAGTTTTCACGAAGTAGAGTGGGTTTTAGGTTCGCTAACCACAGCCATTGATCCTGAGTTAGTGCTTCTGTCTCATGGATATAGAGTGTTCCACCTTGATGCTTCAAGAACAGTTGCAAAATAAACTGATGGAATGTCGCTTCGTCACTGCGTGGCAAATTAAACGCAGCGACAGGGCAAAGCTCCGCGGTTTGATGACTGTGTAAATCATGGGTGTATTGTGCTGTGACTCTTTTCCCCGTCCCTAAATCACCAACAAATAATAGAAGTGGGTTAGTTTTGGTATCTAGGGTGATCAATTCTCGGCGTAATGCCTGCATTGATGGTGATTGACCAATCAGTTTCGGGCCAACCTGATTTTGCATTGCCAACTCTTTACGCAATAGGTTGTTCTCTTCAACCAGTGCGAGCTTATCTGCGGCTTTTTTAACGGCAGTGAGTAGGGCATCGACCACAAATGGCTTTTCCAGAAAATCGTAAGCACCGGCTTTCATCGCTGATACCGCGGTTTGCACGTCACCATGTCCGGTAAGTACGATGACCTGAAAATGAGGATTTTGGCTCAGCAACTTTTGCGTTAATTGAATGCCATCCATTACCGGCATGTGAATATCGGTGATGACAATTCCGGCTTGCGTGGTATCTATTTTCTTTAATGCCTCAATAGCATTGGGAAAGCCGACGATATCGATACCTTCAATGAGCATGGCTTGTTCTACCGAGTCTCGAATGGCGGGTTCATCGTCGACAAAATAGAGTTTAGGCATAGAGTGCAAAAGCCGATTCCTTAGCAGTAGGTGAGATTAGCAGTATGTGAGATTCGTTTTCTAATCAGCGATAACAACGGCGTGTTAGCCCTTATCGTTATATAACGGGATGTTTAGCGAGAATACCATGCCTGAAGGCTCTAACCGGTTCGCGCTGATCGTGCCGTGATACGCTTCAATAATCCGTTTCGATATTGAAAGCCCTAGCCCTAAACCTTCCGGTTTTGTGGTGAAAAACGGGTCGAACAGCTGTTCTAGTTTGTCATCTGGCATGCCAATTCCGTTATCCCAAATGATCAGCTGACAAGAGTTGTGATGAAGTTGCCATTCGATGCCTATCTGTGGGCTAGCCTGTTGGTCAACGCTTTCCAGGTTTTGTTGCTCCTGCAAGATTTTCTGTTCAAGAACTTGTTGTTGCAGCGCTTGAATCGCGTTGTGAATCAGGTTCACTAGTACTTGTTCGAGTTCGGTTGGATGAATCGCAATATTGATGTCATCTGGCACCGTGCTTAGCCTTAGCGTAATGCCTTGCTTGATCATCAGCGCACTGAGAATGCTAGTGGCGTTATTGACCGCTTGATGCAGGTTCGCCACATGATGTTCTTGTTTGGTGACCTTGCGAGTAAAGACTTTGAGTCGCGCGATGATGTCGGTAATGGTGTTGTTGAGGCCAATCATTTTCTCAAGATTGCTTTTCACTAAATCGGTTCGTTCCATTTCCAGTAGCTTTAAGCTGTTTTCACTGTAGGTTCGCAGTGCTGCAAGCGGTTGGTTGATTTCGTGGTTAATGCTGGCTGACAGCTCACCGAGTACCGCTAATTTCGCGGTTTGTGTCAGCTCTTGCTCTGTCTGTTTCAACTTGGATTGCGACTCTTGGTATTGAAAAAGGGTTTGTTGCAGCTGTTGATTGGATTGCTTCAAGTAGTGGGTACGTTTATCTACGGTTTGTTCTAGGTTTTGGTTGAGTCGGGTCAACGCCACTTTCGCGAGATAAGTCTGGCGCCACGACCAAGCGATGAGCATCACCAAGCTGTAAATCACTACGAAGATGACATCGATTTGAAAGATTTTAATAAGTTCAGCTCTGGTCTCTTTTAGGGCGACGACTTGGTACTGGTTGTTGCTGATGGTAGCGGGGTAAAGATTAAAAGCACCAAGCTTGAATAACTGGTTGGCGGTGAGCTCTTTTCGGATTTCATTGGATTGAAGGTTGCTAGATTGATTGGCGTTGCTAGCTTCTGACTGAGATCTTGAAGAACGAAAGGCTTCGATGATCGAAATTTCGCTTTGACCGTATTGGCGTTGAAGTGCGATATCCGTTTGTTGTTGCTGCGTTAATGGCAACAGTGAATGATAAAGCCATGGAGCTTGGCTTGATAGAAAGACCACTTGGTTCGAGTCGAGTACTACGATCTCAAAGTCGTCGCTGGTCAGGATGTTTTCGAGGTTTTCTAAACTCACTTTTACGGTGATAACCCCCACAATGTGATTCTCAACATACAGCGGTGAAGACAGAAAATAACCGCGTACGTTCGAACGAGCGCCTAGCGCGACATATTGTGTGTTGTTACCTTGAATGGCAGAAGCAAAGTAGGGACGAAACGAGAAGTTCTCACCCACAAAAGTGCGAGGCTTTTGGTAATTACTGGAAGCGACCACAGTACCGCTCGGGTCATGAATATAGATGGTGTCGGCTTGGCTTTGATTCGACCATTCAAACAGCAATTGATTGAGCTGCGCAGCGGAAATCTTGTTTGCTCGTTGTGATGAGTCAAAATAAGAGAGCAAGCGCGGGTCATGGCTGAGCAAATCCGGGATCTGTTTGAATTTATCCAGTTCAGAATCGATTTGTAGATTGGCTTTATTCGCCGCTTCATCGAGTTGCTGAGTGACGATTTTTTCTTGGAATTGTACTGCCATAAAGTGGGTTGCGGTCAGCCCTGCAGCTCCCAATAACAATGAGAATAAAACAAAGGGCGTCATTAGGTTAGGCAGTATTTTGGTCACTCGGATCTCAGCTTGTCATCGGTTTGTATAAAGATTATCAATATGATGGAGAGAGTACCGAGATCTTGTTAACACAGAGCACCTTCTGTGAGACAAAACCATGGCTTAGACTTGTGTTTCAAAGGATTACGGCGCAAAATCACAAAAAAATTAAAAGGAGCAACCAAATGGAACTGACAGATATTCGTCGCGAATACGCTAAGGGTGGATTGAGACGCAAAGACTTGGCCGCAGACCCGATTGAGCAATTCAATCTATGGCTAGAGCAAGCCATTGAAGCGAAGTTGACGGACCCTACTGCCATGACAGTTGCTACGGTTGATGAAAATGGTCAGCCATTCCAACGAATTGTTCTGCTGAAGAATGTTGATAAAGACGGGTTCGTTTTTTACACCAACTTAGGTAGCCGCAAAGCGCACCAGCTTGAGCACAACAGCAAAATCAGTTTGCACTTCCCTTGGCATCCACTCGAACGACAAGTTCATATTACGGGCACGGCTGAAAAGCTGACCGCTATGGAAAATATGAAGTACTTCTCGTCACGTCCAAAAGAGAGCCAATTGGCCGCGATTGCAAGTAAGCAGAGTAGCCGCATCTCAGCGCGTGGGATTTTAGAAGGTAAGTATCTAGAGCTTAAACAGAAGTTTGCCAAAGGCGAGATTCCCGTGCCTTCTTTCTGGGGTGGCTTCCGAGTTCGTGTTGATAGCATTGAGTTCTGGCAGGGTGGTGAACACCGCTTGCACGACCGTTTCTTGTTCTCTCGCCAAGACAACAGTTGGGATATTGATCGTCTAGCGCCTTAGGCTGCTTGATCGCTTAGCTGCTTAACAGATCCAAAAGTGCCGTTGATTAGACTGATCAAATCAACGGCATTTTTTTGTCTGGATTTTCAGCTGAACAGTCAATCAGTCACTGTGCAGAACAACGGAGATCTGTTTTTTGAGCAGAGTTTCTGGGATCACTGAGCCCAATCCTGAATCCAACGCATACTCAATCAATTGGCTTTTACTGCGTGCATCAAACTTCTGTTTCAATCTAGCGACATGACCTTCGACCGTTTTGATTGAAATGTTTAACGTCGACGCGATGTACTGTGGTTTCTTGCCGAAAAGCAGTAAGAACAGTACCTCTGATTCTCTCGAAGTCAGCCGCTTTTGCAGCTTAGACACGCGCGGCTCTGACCCCGCAAGCGATGCCTGATCGCCTTTTGTTCCTGTGGCCTGACAAACCCAATGACCGACCTCTAAGATCGCGGTATCGGTAAGCTCTTGGCCATAGAAGATGGTGCCTTGGACGTTGTCGTCATCATCAAGCCAAGGGGTTTTGGTAAAGATATGGGCGTGCCAGCGTCCGTCTGGATAGGGGTGAATATCGAGAATCTTAAGGGTACTGCGTGTATCCATTACATGTTTGTCTTGAGCCCTGAAATCTTGTGCGCACTCAGTGGTTTGACTGGGCATGTCGAAGTCGGTCAAGCCAGTACAAGTCTCATTGGGTTTTAAGCCAATCAATTGGTTGTAAGCAAGGTTGGCATACACGAAGACCGAGTCAGTATCTTTGCAGCCCCAGCAGCCTGGAAGTTGTTCGAATAAAGAACGATGTATGGAGTTGAGTGGATCTGGCAAGGTTTTATCTCGTAAGCTGAGGTATGGCAATGATATCAGTTTCTTATAGCGCTGCAATGGCAATTAGAGTACGAAAAATAAGGGGTGACTGACAGTTAAACGGACTGCTGACTAACTGTGTCAATCACGGAGAATCGATGGGCATAAAGGGTGATAATCAGGCAAAAAAAAGCCAGCCTGAAGAGGGGCTGGCTAAAGACAAGATATGCCTTGTCGACATGTAGAAGATTTTCAGTCTAATTTACGAGGGTCAGGTAAATTAAACTGAGGCATCAATTTGATACCCAGAGTGACTTACTACTCTATCGACGAATCTACTCCTAGGAGTGCTTATGCATAAGGGGGGAATTCCCCTATAAATGTTGCTCAATGTGATAATTGAGAACCTAGAGTAAATATTTGGGGTTCTGAGCCTATGACTGGGAGCCTACAGCTCTCGTACTACTCGGAATCCTAGATAGTTCGCTGCCGTTGAAGGCGGTACGTACAGTTCGTTAAACACTTTTGCTTCTTCAGGAGAGAAGCTCCACGCGCCACCTTTGGCTAGGCCCTTTTGAACGGTTGTCCACTCCCATACATTGCCGACCATGTCGTAGAAGCCCGTTGGTGTTGGCATGAATGATTTAACAGGAGACGTACTGACGTTTGACCAAGGTGTACCAGCCCAGCCTGTATTCGCTTTACCTGTGCGGAATTCGTTACCCCACCAGAAGTTGGTGTCTTGGCCTGCTCTTGCTGCGGCCTCCCACTCTTGTGGTGTAGGAAGGCGATACGTGAAGCCAGTGCTCTCAGATAACCAGCGAGTGTAGGCTTGAGCATCGTTTTGGCTTACACAAACCACCGGAGAGTTGTCAGCTTGTTTGAAGCCCGGTTTTTGCCAGTCATTGTCGGAGACTGAAGTAATCTCGGCATTGGTGAAGGTGTCGCAGGTGTTCATTAGCTCAGCATCTGTCTGATAGCCAGTACTCTTAACGAACGCTCTAAAATCTTGCACACGTGTCGGGGTCGCGGCTAATGCAAACGGCTGTTTGATCGTCACTTGTTGTGCGTTATTTTCACCCAGTAGGTAGCGACCCGAGCCGACAACAATCATTTCAGGGCTCTGAATGTCGTTACCCATCGGATCGGCAAACTTGGTGCCGACATTTAATGAATTCTGTTTCGCTTGCAATACGGCTCGTAGGTTGTGATCGCGGGCTATCTTCAGCTCTTGATGGAAAGAAAGGTAGCCTTCTTTTTCGATCGTGACCATGTGTTGGCCCGTCGGTAACATCACTTCAACCGGTGTACTGCCATAGTTCACGCCGTTGATAGAAACATTGTCGTTGTATTGATTTGAACGCACCACCAAGTTAACCCAAGCAACTTCTTTTTGCTGGTCGTTGGCTTGTTGCTCGCTTTGTGTGAAACAGTTTGATGACTGAATACCAAGCAGGCGACAAGGTGTGTTCTTATCTGGACGAGTTTCTAGGTTCGCCGCAATCACCGCTCGGTAACGGTTATCTTCAGAGAAGCCAGAGGATTTCACTTTGTGTTGCAGAACGTGAATGTTCAGCGAAGCAGACGCAAGGTGCTCTTTCACTGTTTTCGATTCAGTCGCGTTATCGATTAGGCTGTGTTGGAATTGTTTTACCGCTTTTTGAAGTGCCAAAGTCACCGTTTGGTCTGAACACTGCGCCAGTGTCATATCGCTGCTGCAACGGTTGGTAAAGCTAACAGTTTGCTCTTCCGTCTGAGTGATCTCGTATCTTAGTCGCTCTGCTCTTGCTCTTAGCTTGTCTTGGTTTAGGTTTGCGATTGAAGCTTCTGCCGCGGCTTTCTCGGCTTGGATAGCCTCAAGCTCCATCACCAAGCCTTGCTGCTTTTGCTCTGAGTCTGAAATCGCAAGTTTGCCTTCTTTTACGGTTTTCCAAGCGTCTTGGAAGCGTTTTTGAGCAAGCGAGATATCGAAATCGGGATCATCAATCATGCGCGTGTAATCTTGCTCTAGGCTGGCTTTTGCCTTTGCGAGTGTTTGCTCTGCTTGAGCTGATAACTCAGCTAGACGTGCCGTTTGCTGCGCCTGATTGTCGACTTCGTTTTGTTTGTCGGCTAATTTCTTTTCAACAGCCGTTAAGTCGGCATGCTTTTCAAAAAGTGAGCTTTCAATGTCGGTGACAGATGACGCGATCGCTGGTGGTGTTGCCTCAGCAAAAACAGCTGGCGTCATTAAGCATGGAGCAAGTGCAAATAATAGAGTAGGAAGACCTTGGCGCATGATGGGCTACTTCAATCGTAATTTAGGTTAATCGAATATTCTAAACGAGAACGCCATTTCGTCTGCAGCTACTGTTTATAACGATAAAACAAGGTTATAACGACCATACAAATTTGTAACGATCATACAGTTTATAACTATCAACAAAATGGCGAGTGTTCATTCAGCTTTGTGAAATAGGCACGGCTATCTGATATCGAGCTAAGCGTTTTGAATTGGCTCAGGCTCTATATACAAAGGGTGTTTAGCTTTCTTTGCTAGGAAGAAGCTTAACCCAAATCGTGTCGCTGCCGTTGATGGTAACTGTGCGGTTGTAAGACTCGTAACCTTGTTTTGAAATGGTTACTTGGTGACGACCACTTGGTAGCGCAACCTCAAGAGGGGTGCTGCCATACTTAATGCCGTTGATGGTTACTGAGTCGTTGTACTGATCAGAACGTACCGTCACGTTAGCCCACTGTTTGTCACTCTTCTTAACGACTGCTGCGTCACTGCCTGTTAAACAGTAGCGAGTCGAAACATTCAATAGGTTACATGCTGCAACTGCTTCAGGTTTTGCTTGAAGTTGAGTTTGCATCTGCATGAAGTAAGAGTTGTTACCAGAGAAGCCGCTCTTGATCGCTTGGCTGTCTTGAACATGGATATTCAGCTGAACACCTTGTAAGTTTTGCTTCGCAAGTGTGCTTTCTGTGAGCTGCTCAAGTAATTGGCTCTTGAACGTTTGCACGGCTTTTTGATTGGTCAGGTGTTTACCCTGTGCAGTACACTCACCAAGTGTCATTGTTGATGAACATGTGGTGGTATAGCTGGTTTCAAGCACCGCACTTTCACGCAGTTCTGTTGCGATACGTTTTACGCGAGCTTCAACTTTTGACTCTCTCAAGTTTGCCAGCTCATTATTCAGGCGAGCTTGCTTTTGCTTGATTTGAGAAAGGTGAATTTCGCTCTCGTTGATCGCTTGTTCGTTATCTAGCTGAGACGATTGATTCTCTTTAACCGCAGCCCAAGCGTCTTGGTAACTTTTCTGGAAAGAGACTAAATCTGTTTCTGGATCTTCAAGCAAGCGACTGTACTGTTTGTCGAGTACAGACTTGGCTCTGTTACGTTTTGCCTTAAGTTCTTCACCTTCGCGCAACAACTTGCTGTTCTTGTTTTGAAGTTGTTTTAGGTTTTCAGTCGCCGATACTTTGGTTGCTGAAATACGCTCAATATCTGAGTTTTTCTCTGTTAGCTTTGCATCGATAGCTGAAACGGGATCGACTTGATTCAGTTCTTCAGCGGATACCGATGCAGATACCCAAAGTGGGGATAGCGCAAGTAAAAGCGCTGAAATTCGAAAGTTAGTCATAGGTCCCTGCAACTTGTAGATTGAAAATTGGCTCGTTAATAAAGTGTCTACTTCCTAGTTGTGAGTCACTAGTTATTAGCAATTAACACAGTACCCGTCTTTATACCGTTTTATTGCTATCCAATCTACTCAAAAGCCAAGTTTCGGTACTTCGGATACACTTTTTACAGGCTTATAGCCAATTATTTGAGCTATATAAGAAAATTTATTCATTATGTTGGCGTGAAAAAGCATTTATTGACCACATGGTTTCTCGTGCTTGTGTGATTGCTTGTGAAGTCCCTAAACTCGCCGGAACGATTGGTTTTACAATGCCCGTAGTTTGTACACTCTTGATCATCCTTCCGGAGGCATGATCAAGATGATCGCGATAATGATCTTTTCATTCTCGCGAGCAAATAACTCTCATGAGCATTTACAAATTCATCTTATGCGCATTTAAGAGTATTATTCTTACTATGTTGACCCGAGTATTTTTCTGTCATGTCTAAACCTTTACCCTTTCCTAACCTAGACCTTTCTCCGCTAGGCCTTACTGGCCCTCGTCCTGCTGAGATCATCACTTTGCCATCGCATATGGATTGCCACGATCACCATTATTCTCAGGTGGTGATTGGTTTAAAAGGTCAGGCGGAATTTGAAGTGAGTGGTAAGGGGAATCTTGTTGGCCCAGGACAAGGTTGTGTGGTGACAGCGAGCTCTGATCATGCTTTCGGCGGAGTGGTTGGTCAGTCGGATATTCTCGTGCTCAACATGCCTATGCCAACCGATGATGACCCTCTGATGCTAGAGAAGATTAACCAGTTAGAATCATCGAACGTCTACTTCCAATTAGATGCGCAAATTCAAAAGCTTATCCATATGTTGGTGCAAGAGATGCAGGCCAGTCCTGATGATCTGTTATTAAGCCGTGCGTGCAATGATACGGTGATTGCATTGATGCAAAGGCACATCTCGGCATTTGAAACCTCAATCAAAGATTCACGTTTTGATCTTGAAGCGCTGGATCGTTATATCGAGCAACACCTCGCAAATAAGATCTCCGTCGCGCAGCTAGCAGGCAGTGTGTTCTTGGGCGAAAGCCAGTTCCATATGCTGTTCAAAGAGCAAATGGGCATTACCCCTCACCAGTACGTTCTTGGCAAGCGCATCGACCGTTCTCGTCGTTTAATTGAACAAGGTAATCTAAGCCTTGGTCAGGTCGCTGAACTGGCTGGTTTCTCCGGTCAATCTTCCTTTACTCACACCTTTTCACGCCTTCAAGGCATGTCACCATCCCAATACAAAAAGAAAATTTCTGTTAAATAGTGAAACAAAACGGCATATTATTTTAAAGTTTCATATGTGACCTTGTGTTTGTTTTGTTAATAAAGCGAGTTTTTAGCAAAAAACTCGGAGTTTTTGACAAGTAATCCTTATATACTCTAAATACACTGCAGCCATTGTAGAGATCCCGAACTCTTTTCGGGTGTGAGATTAAGGAAAACGCATGTTTACAGCTACTGATGTGTTAAAGCCAGAATTCAATGAGCAGTCGCTTGCTGATCTTTGGACGCTTATCTCACCATTATATATGGTGGATGAAACCCAATGGCTAGAGCAACTTCTGCCGCTAGCTACCCCTTCTGAGTCTGAAAAGCAGCAAATTACAGACAAAACGACGTCGTTGATTGAGTCTATCCGTGCGGATAAAACATCTATTCAGATGATCGACGCCTTGTTGCTTGAATACAGCTTAGATACTCAAGAGGGCATCTTGCTAATGTGTCTGGCGGAAGCCTTGATGCGTATTCCTGATTCGGCAACCGCTGATGCGTTGATTCGCGACAAACTTAGCGTTGCGGATTGGAAATCTCACCTGAAGAATTCTGACTCGGTTTTTGTTAACGCATCAACTTGGGGCCTAATGCTAACAGGCAAGGTGGTTGGACTTTCATCTAAAGAGCAGAGTGCAGGTCAAGCGGTTAACCGTTTAGTGAACAAGCTTTCTGAGCCGGTGATTCGTAAAGCGATGCACCAAGCGATGAAGGTGATGGGTCACCAATTCGTTCTTGGTCGCAGCATTGCTGAAGCGCAGAAGAACGGTAAGTCTATGCGTGACAAAGGTTTTACCTACTCATACGACATGCTAGGTGAAGCGGCACTGACCACTGCTGACGCAAACAAATACTTCAAAGATTACCTAATGGCGATTGAAGCCGTAGGTCGAGACACATACGTCTCTTCAAAATCTAGCCCAGCACCGTCTGTTTCTATCAAGCTTTCTGCGCTTCACCCACGTTATGAAGTGGCGAATGAAGACCGCGTACTGACTGAGCTATGCGACACGCTAGAGCAGTTACTGCGCCGTGCGATTGAGCTTGATGTTGCGATCACGATTGATGCAGAAGAAGCGGATCGCCTAGAGCTTTCGCTTAAGTTATTCGAAAAACTGTATCGCAGCGAGCTAGTGAAAGGCTGGGGCAAGTTTGGTCTGGTTATTCAAGCGTATTCAAAGCGTGCGTTACCGGTTCTAGTTTGGCTAAACCGCCTAGCAAAAGAGCAGGGTGACTTAATCCCACTTCGCCTAGTTAAAGGTGCTTACTGGGATAGTGAGATCAAATGGTCACAACAAGCTGGTTTCGATAACTACCCTGTTTACACTCGCAAAGAAGCGACTGATGTAGCCTACCTAGCGTGTGCGCGTTATCTATTGAGCCCAAGTGTTCGTGGCAATATCTTCCCGCAGTTTGCTAGCCACAATGCTCATACGGTTTCCGCTATTGCAGTGATGACAGACCATAAAGACTTTGAATTCCAACGCTTACACGGCATGGGTGATTCACTTTACAACCATGCAATGGAAGCTTACCAACAGTCGGTACGTATTTACGCGCCAGTTGGTAGCCATAAAGATCTACTGCCATACCTAGTACGTCGTCTGTTAGAGAATGGTGCAAACAGCTCGTTTGTACACCGTTTGGTTGATGCTCGTTGCCCTGTAGCAGAGCTAACACAGCATCCAGTCGACATGCTTTTGGCATTCGATACGTTGAACAACACTAAGATTCCTCTGCCGCCAGCGGTATTCCCTGAGCGTAAGAACTCATACGGTGTGAACATTGATATCGAGAGCGAAGCGCATCAGTTTGAAGAGCAAGTAAAAGGCTTTTTGAACAATCAATGGACTGCTGGACCTGTGATCAACGGCGAATCTCTTGCCGAAAGCATGATCAAGGCTGATCAGAATGTTGAACAAGTAACAGCACCTTACGATCGTCGTATTAGCGTGGGTCAGGTGGCTTTTGCAAACCTTGATCATGTTTCCGCAGCGATCACTGGTGCAGACGCCGCATTTGCTGATTGGAATGCGACATCGGTTGAAACCAAAGCCGCTGCGCTTGAGAAGTTGGCGGATCTGATGGAAGAAAACCTGGCTGAGCTGGTGGCAATTTGTCATCAAGAAGCGGGTAAGACAATTCACGACAGCATTGATGAAGTGCGTGAAGCGGTCGACTTCTGTCGTTACTACGCAAAACAAGCGAACAACCTACAAGGTTTTGAGCTAAAAGGCTTTGATGGTCTAACTCGAATCGCTTCGCGACAAGGTCGTGGTGTATTCGTTTGTATCAGCCCTTGGAACTTCCCATTGGCGATCTTCCTTGGCCAAATTACAGCTGCACTAGTGGCGGGTAACACGGTTGTGGCGAAACCTGCAGAGCAAACAAGCTTAATTGCAGCTCGCGCAGTGGAATTGATGAATGAAGCGGGTTTCCCTGCTGGCACGATTCAGTTACTACCGGGTCGTGGCGCTGAGATCGGCAGTGCGCTAACCAGTCATGATGCGATTGCGGGCGTTGCCTTTACGGGGTCAACACCAACAGCACAACGTATCAACGTGTCATTGGCGAGTCGTAACGCTAAGCCTGTTCCGTTTATCGCGGAAACCGGTGGTCAGAATGCGATGATCGTCGACAGTACCGCACTGCCTGAACAGGTAGTCCGTGATGTTATTCGTTCGGCATTCGCTTCTGCAGGTCAACGTTGTTCTGCGCTACGTGTGCTTTACATTCAAGAAGACATTGCAGATCGCGTGATTGGACTAATTCACGGTGCGATGGATGAGCTAAGCGTTGGTATTCCACATCTTCATAAAACGGATGTGGGCCCAGTTATCGACCAAAACGCGAAGCAGAAGTTGATGACGCACCTAGAAAATATGACTAAGACCCAGAAGAAAGTGGCTCAACTTTCTCTAAGAGCGGATTGTGAACATGGTGACTTTGTTCCACCAAGTGCATTTGAAATCGATGACATCAGCTGTTTGAAAGAAGAGCAGTTTGGTCCTGTACTGCATATCGTTCGCTTCAAAGCGAGTGAGTTGACACAAGTAGTAGACCAAATTAACCAAACCGGTTTTGGTCTAACTATGGGTATCCACAGCCGTAACGAAACAACTTACCGTTGGATCGAGAAACACATTCGTGTGGGTAACTGTTACATCAACCGTGACCAGGTCGGCGCTGTTGTTGGTGTACAACCATTTGGTGGTCAAGGCTTGTCTGGTACTGGCCCTAAAGCGGGTGGTCCTCACTACCTATACCGCTTTACTGATGTTCATTTCTCTCAATCACAAGACAAGGCATAAGGAGCAGTATCATGGTTCATCAAGTGACAGGTTTTTCTGATGCTTTGCTAGCGTGGGAACAATGGAATCTTACCGACTTTGATTACAAGAGTGCTCAGGTACTTGCGCTGAAATCAGAGATCGAAAGTCAATCTGTGCCTTTGGCTGCAGTGGCAACTTATCATCTAGAGCAAGCGTCTGCGCTGCTTTCTGAACATCACTTAATGGCAGGTCCTACGGGCGAAACCAATGAGTTGTATGCCGCAGGCCGCGGTGTGGCTTTGGTGATTGTTGATGATTGCGAAGAGAAAGTGCCCGCACTGCAAACCGCAACAGCGATGATTACTGCAGCATTATTGGCAGGTAACAGCGTTCAATTGTGCAGTGATGACGTGCAGTTCAACACCTTAATTGCAGATGCCGCGAAACAAGCGAATCTACCAACCAACCTGGTGCAGGTTGCCTCGTACGACGCTGCTCAGCAGTTGTTGTCTTGCGATGTGCGAAGCGCGGGTTACGTAGGTAATTCACAAACGGCACAAGCTATCAATTTACAGCTTGCTAAGCGTGACGGTGCAATCGTCGGTTTAGTAGCTGAAACGGATCTGACAGCAATGCATGTTGCTCACGATCCACACCTATCGCTGCGTTTCATTACCGAGCGTACGCGAACTATAAATATAACAGCCGTGGGCGGTAACGCGACCTTGCTCGAACTTGGAAGCGAAGCTCACTAACCTTCAGTAACATTGGCTCTAAGCTCCTTTGGTTGTTTCCATTTTTTGGTTTCTCCATTTTTGGATTCAACCCATAGTGCTTTGGAGCCTGAATACCTAACTCAATGCACTCGCTTGCCTTTACGGTGAGTGTCTTGCATTGAATTAGGCATGGAAGGCTTTCTACAAAATGAGGACTATCAAATGATAGAAAACAGTTTTGCAATAACGACGACGTTCATTGCGTATCTAATTATGATGCTAGCGATCGGTGTTATTGCTTACAAACGTACATCTAACTCAACTGACTACTTCCTAGGTGGTCGTTCGTTAGGCCCATGGCCTGCTGCACTTTCTGCTGGTGCATCAGACATGAGTGGTTGGTTGCTACTTGGCCTGCCTGGTTACGCTTACGCTGCTGGCTTTGAGGCATTCTGGCTTGCTGGTGGTCTACTGGTTGGTACTTGGGCAAACTGGTTAATCAGTGCTAAACGCCTACGTACTTACAGTATTACAACTGAATCACTGACGCTGCCTGAATTCCTATCTCGTCGCTTCAACGATAACTCTAAGCTGATCCAAACAATTTCTGCTTTCTTTATCCTTTTATTCTTCCTTTTCTACACAAGCTCAGGCTTGGTAGCAGGTGGTAAATTGTTTGAAACGGTATTTGGCCTAGATTACACAACGGCGGTAATTATCGGCACAGTATGTGTGGTTTCGTACACCCTGTTTGGTGGTTTCCTTGCGGTATCTTGGACTGACTTGGTTCAAGGTCTACTGATGTCTGCTGCGCTATTGATTGTACCAATCGCAGCAATGAACGGTGGCCTTGGCCAACTGTCTACTGACCTACACAACATTAACCCAGAGCTTCTAACGCTATGGAATGATGCGAAAGGTGAACCACTTTCTGCTATCGCGATCATCTCGCTAGCGGCATGGGGTCTAGGTTACTTCGGTCAGCCACACATCTTGGCTCGTTTCAAAGCAACGCGTAGCAACAAAGACCTAACAACCGCGCGTCGTATCGCGGTGGTATGGACTGCACTGTCTATGATTGGTGCAATGCTGGTTGGTCTTGTTGGTCTAATCTACGTGACGAACTCGGGCGCACCTAAGCTAGACGATGGCGAGAAGATCTTCATGCTTCTTGTGAACGCGATGTTCCACCCAGTAATCGCAGGTATCTTACTTGCTGCAATCCTAGCGGCAATCATGAGTACTGCGGATTCACAACTTCTTGTTTCTTCATCTGCAATGGCAGAAGATCTGTATAAGCAAGTTCTGAAGAAAGACGCTACGTCAGAAGAGATTGTTCGTGTAGGCCGTTTCGCGGTTATCCTAATCTCTCTGATTGCACTTGTACTAGCGATGACGCCAGACAGTTCAGTACTTGGCCTTGTGTCTTACGCATGGGCTGGTTTTGGTGCTGCATTCGGCCCAGCTATTGTATTGAGCCTGTACTGGTCTCGTATGAACCGTAACGGCGCTCTCGCGGGTATCGTGGTTGGTGGTGTGACTATCGTACTTTGGAAACAGTTCACGGGCGGTTGGTTCGATGTGTACGAAATCGTACCGGGAATCATCCTATCGACTCTTTCTATCGTTATCGTGAGTTTAATTACGGGCGAGCCTGAAGACGAAGTTAAGAAGCAACACGCTGAGTTCGAGAAGAACCTCGTTGAGCTAGACTAATTTACATTGTAAAAATACCAATGAATTAGCAAAAGACATGAACAATAGAGTCACTTCGGTGGCTCTATTTTTTTATGTGAGTACGACCTTTGTCTTATTTCAAATTAAGTTTATTCGAGGTTTTCTGATATTGAAATGGGGGTTTACAATGTAAATCGAAAGCGAAGGATCTTGAGCGAGAAATGAAAGGTCTGTCTTGTTGGTGGCGTTTGATGTCAAAAAATAAAATAGAAAAATGGCTATTTTTTGAACTTGGCGCTCACTTTTGTCATTAGCTCGGTGAATTGTGGAACCGAATTGGACATGATGTGTCAATTGTCAGTAACCACTAAAGACCTATAGGACAAAGGTATGCCTGATCTCTATTGCAAAGGATGTAAAAAAACAACACTACATAAGTCTATAATGAAACGTTGTGAATCAGAGCCCGAGACAGCTTCTGGCCGTATGATGCAATGGACGTCAAAACTATTTAGTGGAAACCTGTACTACGATATGGAAACTCAGCACTTCTGCCGCACGTGCAATTGTCGTTGCGAAACTGGAAGTGCTGTTCCCCAAGTTGGCCTAGCCTAACTCATAGTAAGTGCTTACTAACTTGATTCAAAAAACCTCCGTGCTAGGAGGTTTTTGTGTTTCTAAGCAGCCTTGAGTGCAAGCTCAGCTTCAATGGCATTGCCATCAATCTTCACTTCCCATCCATAGTTTGAGTATTCATTTGCTAGTGCCTGAGCAACATCTTTTGATACCGTTACGTGTGTCCATGAACCAATACCGTAAGGTTTATATGCGAGTTCTTGCGTTTTCATAATAGAGTCATCCTTTCTCTTTGATAATTATATTATTCACTTTGGCCTATATCCTTTCTTTCGTTTCCGGCTCAACTTATTTGTTAATCGGGTCATTTCTATAATAATTTGTTAATAACCAGAGTTTGATTTATAAGGGTTCTTATCTATTTGTATGTGTTTATATCTGGCGTGAATATCATCCGTGCATTTAGTTTTTAAATGTGTGAGCGAGGTTTTCTTCGATTGCACTTGGTATGGAATATACTGAGCGGAATTTAGAATGTTTAAGGAATGTTATGTCTCAGCATCAGCTCGATCGTATCGATAAAGAGATACTAAGAATTCTGCATATGAAAGGGCGTTTACCTGTTGTTGAACTGGCAAAACAGGTCAACCTTACGACGTCACCTTGCTCTGATAGACTCAAGCGATTGGAGAAAGAGGGCTACATCACGGGCTATCATGCTGAGCTTTGTTCAGAAAAGCTGGGACTCGATGTTCAAGTCTTTATCCATATCCGTCTCGATCAGACTAGCTTTTCGATCTTCGACAAATTTGCCCAAGCCGTGGAAATGATGCCTGAGGTGGAAGAGTGCTACTCACTGTCGGGTGACTTTGACACCATGATCAAGGTTCGAGTGAAAGACATGAAGGCGTACCAAGCGTTTATGGCCACCAAGCTGGGCACCTTGCCTGGTGTGATTCAGACACGTAGTGAAGTGGTGATTGAAGAGCATAAAAAGGGCTTCGGCGTGAACCCTGAGTTGTTGGCAACTCTAAAATAGTGGCCTAATTTCGCTTACCAACGTGATTTAGATATAAAAAATGGAAGCAATAAGCTTCCATTTTTTGTTGAGCGTCAGATAAAGAGCAACCCGATAAACTTGTTCGCCTTAAAGCGTAATGGCCGCAGAGATTAAGCCAATCACACCACCGAATACACCGCCCCAAACGACCAACCAACCAAGGTGTTTCTTGATCATGGTCTGAACCATCTCTTTAACCAGCTTAGGTGTTAGTTCATTCAAGCGCTGATCGATGATCGCCTCAATGTTTTCTTTGATTTCATCCATCATCGCAGGCGATTCTAGCTCGTCTTTGATGGCATTTTTTACAGAATCACTCTTGCTGATTTCAATCACAGATTCTTGCATCTTCTCAACAAACGGCGCTTTCATTGGCTCTAGTGCTTCTGTGCCACCAAACATTGCCAACATACCGCCAAACTGAGAGTTCTCGATAACATGCACCAGTGAGTCGAATGCAGGGTTAAAGTCGATCTTCTGAATCACAGGCTCTAGATTGAGCGACTTTCCTGTCATCTCGCTGCTTAGGAAGCGGTCGATGTTACTTTCTGTAAAGAATTGCTCCATCATCAGTTGCTTGATGGCTGCCTTGAACTCTTCAAAGCGCGCTGGAATCACTCCAGAACCGTATAGGCCGGGTACTTTCTCGAACAACATGTGAATCGCAAGCCAGTTGGTGATGGCACCAGAAAAGGCGAATAGGCCTGCATAAAGCAAGTATTGGTTTGCTGTCGCATAGCCGCCAGCAAGCAGCGCTAACGCGATAACGTTAGTTAAGACACTTTTGTTCATGGTTGATCTCTAGAAAGAATATTGCGCGCATTTTAAGAAAAAAACGCCAAGAAAAAAACAAAAGGATCGATGAAGTTTATTGGACAGGTAGCAAAGAGTGCCAAATAGCAGGCATAAAAAAGGCTAGCCTCCCCCCGAAGTCTAGCCTTATTCCAGAACGCGCAAGCGAGGCGTCTTTGGTGTTAATGTCATTATATAATTACGACATAACATTCTGCCATGTGTAATTTACCGCTAATAAACAAATTGCTGTGAATCACATCGCACTTTTAAAATAGCACAAAAATTAAGCGTTTGTAGCTTGCTCAAGGTCATCGGCAATGAAGCCACCGGTTTGGTGATTCCATAGCTGCGCATAAATACCATTCTGGTTAATCAGCTCTTGGTGCGTGCCTTCTTCTACGATATTGCCGGCATCAAGCACGATCAGGCGATCCATCGCTGCGATGGTCGACAGGCGGTGTGCAATCGCAATAACCGTTTTGCCTTCCATTAGCTCAATCAAGCTCTCTTGAATCGCTGCCTCTACCTCAGAATCGAGTGCAGAAGTTGCTTCATCGAGAACAAGTAATGGAGCATTCTTTAGAAGAACACGTGAGATAGCCACACGTTGACGCTGACCACCAGAAAGCTTAACGCCACGTTCACCCACTTGAGCATCGTAACCAACGTTGCCAAACGGGTCGGTTAGCGTTTCGATAAACTCATGCGCGTGTGCCTGTTTAGTCGCCGCGTATACCTCTTCGTCTGATGCTTCTGGTCGACCGTAAAGAATGTTGTCTTTGATCGAACGGTGCAGCAGTGAAGTATCTTGGGTCACCATACCAATGTTGCTACGCAGAGAATCTTGAGTAACGCTCGAGATCTCTTGGTCATCAATCAGGATGCGGCCACTTTCTACATCGTGGAAACGCAAAAGTAAGTTAACTAGGGTCGATTTACCTGCACCTGAACGGCCAACCAAGCCCACTTTTTCACCCGGTTTGATGTTGAGGTTTAGGTTGTTGATCACCCCCTTATTCTCACCGTAGTTAAAGCTTACATTGTCGAAGTTGATACCGCCTTGTGGAACCTCCAGAGGCTTCGCGTCTTTCTTGTCTTCAATAGCAATAGGCTTAGACAGAGTTTTAATGCCGTCAATCACGGTACCAAGGTTCTCAAACAGACCACCAATTTCCCACATGATCCATTTCGACATGCCGTTAATACGCAGAGCCAAGCTGACCGCAATCGCGATTGCACCCACGGTGATTGCGCTATCTAGCCATAGGTAGATAGAGATACCCGCAATGCTGAACACCAATAGATAGTTAGCGAATTCCACGCAGATGTTGAAGCCGGTTACCAAGCGCATTTGGCGGTGCACAGTATCTAGGAAGCCTTCCATGCCTTCTTCGGCGTATTCGGTTTCTCTTTTACTGTGTGAGAACAATTTCACCGTCGCGATGTTGGTGTAACTATCGACAATACGACCTGTCATTAACGATCGCGCATCCGCTTGCTCTGAAGACACGTCTTTTAGCTTTGGCACGAAGTGTAGTTGAATACCGATGTAAACGAATAGCCAAATCAGCATCGGAGCCATCAAGCGCCAATCTGATTCAGCAAGCATGAACAGCATCGCCGTGAAGTAAACCGTCACGTAGACAAACACATCGACCATCTTGGTCACAGTTTCGCGCACTGCAAGCGAGGTTTGCATCACTTTGGTCGCGACACGTCCGGCGAAGTCATCTTGATAGAAGGACAGGCTTTGCTTCAAAAGGTAGCGGTGTGCTAACCAACGAATCGACATTGGGTAGTTGCCCAGCAAAGTTTGGTGAAGCAATAGCGAGTAAACACTGATCAAGATTGGCATCACGACCAACAGCAGAACGCCGAGCCCCATCAGTGTCGACTCGTTGTCTGCTAAGAAAGTGTCCGGGTTGCTGGTTGATAGCCAGTCAACCAGTTGACCCATGTAACCGAACAGCGCAACTTCGATGATCGCGATGGTCATGCTCATCAATCCGAGCAAGATCAACGGCTTTTCAAAACCTCGAGTGTAATGGCGGCAAAATGCCAGTATTCCAGTAGGAGGTTGTATCGGCTCTCCCTTTGGAAAGGCTTCAGTAAAGCCTTCAAATTTCTTGTACATAGATTTCCCTTTATAAACTAGTGCATCTATAAGCGACTGCATCGTTGGTGCAGCTTTGTTTTTATAGTCTTGATTTGAAATTTTACCGTCTTAGTTTGAAATTATATAAGCGCCCATGGGTTCTTATAAGCATTGAGTCATTCGATGGGTGTTGTTCTAGCTCTTATCTAAGTACTTGGTTTAAGCGCTTAGCTTTAATTACTTAGCTTTAATCACTTGGTTTTAACGTTAATGCTTAGTTTTAAAGTTCATTACTTTGTTTAAGTGGCGAAGGAAAGATCCAAAGAGTGTCTTTCATGACGCTTATTTTAGATTGAATTAGACAGGAAAAGTTAAGCTTATTTCAAACGTAATTGATGGTTATGCAACGATGATAATCCTAGCGTTAAATGGATTGAATTGTAACCAAAACTCGTGGTGAGCGAGAAAATGAAATCGGAATATTTATCCATAAAGCGACTTAATGAATATGCATACAGTTGGTTCTTTCTGATGTGCTGTTATCTCGCAGTAAAAATTACCGATTAATCTAAGATCTGCAGTGATTGTTTGGGATAAATATTCAAATCATTATTATTTTCAGTGAATCTTGTCGTAACAAGTTGTTTACAATTCTGAGGTAAATAAAAGATAGGGACGGTTGAAATGTTAAACCTACACAAAAAATCACTTCATATTACTAATGTTCAAAACGCCAATTGCGTTGTTATGGTTCCGCCAAAAGAGTTTCGATTTAACGAAGAAACAGCACGTGATAACGAGTTTCAGCACAGAGTCAATCTGACTGAAGCTGAGGTGAAGCTAGAAACGATGGCCGAATTTAAGGCTATGGTGGCTTCGTTGCGTAAAGAAGGTGTGCAAGTTGTAGAGTTTGATTACCCAGAATTGGGTGTCGAAACCCCTGACGCAGTGTTCCCAAACAACTGGTTCAGTACTTGTAGTGATGGAAGTTTATTCACTTTCCCTATGGCCTGTGAAAACCGTCAGCATGAAGTTAAGCCTACTGCTCTTATTGAAGTGTTGGAAGCGTCTGGTCGCATTGTTAACCACAGTGAGTCTATGGAGTCGTATGTTGCTCAAGGTTCTTATCTAGAGAGCACCGGTGTGATGGTTATCGATCACATCAATAAGACGATCTATGCGGCGCTTTCTCAGCGTTGCGACCGTGAAGTATTAGAAGATTATGCGAAGCGTATTGGTTATTCTCGCGTGGTTTCGTTCCAAACGGCATTACCGTCGGGTCAGCCGATTTATCACACCAATGTGATGATGGCGAT
Organism: Vibrio sp. 10N.222.55.A1; assembly: GCF_041473835.1. Taxonomy (NCBI): domain Bacteria; kingdom Pseudomonadati; phylum Pseudomonadota; class Gammaproteobacteria; order Vibrionales; family Vibrionaceae; genus Vibrio; species Vibrio sp. 10N.222.55.A1. The sequence goes on from NZ_JBFRSX010000015.1 coordinate 203,952, forward strand.
TGGTGATAACTTCTGCGTGATCTGTGATGAAGTGATTCCTGAGTTTGAACGCCGCTTTGTGGTGAAATCTCTTGCCAAAGACAAGCAAGTTATCTCGATCTCGATCGATCAGATGAACCGATTCTGCGGCAACATTCTGCAATTGGAAACCGTGAATGGCGATAAGGTGATCGCGATGTCTCAGTCGGCTTACGATGCATTTTCTCCAGCTCAATTAGCTCAGCTCTCGACACACGGAAAGTTGCTGCCATTTAACGTGAAAACGATTGAAGACATTGGTGGTGGTTCGGTGCGATGCATGTTGGGTGAGGTGTTTTTACCAACGCGAGTAAATCGTCTGTAACAAGCACTCACTTTCAGTAATGAATCTTTGAATACCACTCTTATCGCAGAGTGGTATTTTTGTTTTTGTCTTTCACATATAAGAGAACAGAGCTCGATACAGGAGTCAACGCGCAAAAGCTAATGGAAATAAGCTATGAAGCGTCCTTAAAAGCTCTGTGTTCGATGAACTGAGCCGACAGTGTTACGACTTCTTTGGAGTAGACAAGCGCCGTGTGGTTGAGTTTGAGGGCGTAAGTATCCGTTGCTCCTCTCAGGTTGGCGTCTTCGAGTGTGACTGTGCCATCGCCCGGGTTTTTCCCCAGTACAATACGTCCAACTCCGGCGTCGTAGGTGCCTGTAATCACGCCAATCGGCACATCAATATCGTAGTCACCCAAGCCATCACTTAAGATCATTTTGCTCGAACCAAATATAAATCCAAGACCATGATTCGAAAGCGTTTTGGCTATGGTTGCCCCATTGTGCGGCGTACCTGCGGTAATAATGCAGGTGTCTGCAAAGTCGGGTTGGTAGAACTTAAAGTAGTGGCGAATCAGCAAGCCACCGAGTGAGTGACCAAAGAAATAGACCTCATCGTACTCATTAAAGCGAGCATTTACGAAGCGATTGAGGCGTTTGGCTGCAGAAGGGAAACGCAGCGAGTTGTAGGCAAACTTGTGCGTTGTAAAGCCGCGTTTTTTGAAGTTTCTATCCAGATATAGCATGATCAACGCAGGCATATATAAACCATGAATTAAAACTATATGTTTGTTTTTATTATTCATTTTTGTCCTCCGTCTGATGATGTCCCCAGTATATTTAGTCGCAAATCTAAACTCAATAAAACTTGCTACGAATGGGGCACAAAAGACAGAGGTGTACGTTATAAACAGTGCGTTCGTCATAGAGAAAAGGTGGGTTAGTCAGATCTCACTCCACCATACACATCTATGGTTAAACCGCCTTGTTTAGCGTAAGTATTGGGTGTTAGACCGATGGTTTTCTTTAGGTAACGAATCAGGTGCGGTTGGTCGCTAAATCCAAATTGAAAGGCGACGTCCATCCAATCGATGTCATCCAAATTTCGTTTATACAAGTATTCCAGCATTGCTTCGAGTTTGTTCATCGATTGGCACTGTTTTAATGTCAGCCCTGTTACCTTGTTGAAGCTTCTTTCCAATGTTCTTTGTGAGCAAAACAGCTTGTCGCCAAGCTCTGCAATCGGTGTCGAACCAAGCACACCCAACACCTTACGTGTCAGTTCGCTGTGCCTATCCGTTTTACCTGTCGATAACCAAGGAAGCAGCAAATCATCTAACTGCTGACAGCAGGCCTCAACATCGGTTTGGGCGAGCTTGATCAGTGACGTTGCATCGGCGTTTGGGTTGTTTAGCAAACCTGCGAGCTTGACTGGGCTAACCCTGTCCAAGCTAGGGTGAGGGCAATCTGGGATAACCAGTGAATACAAGGCACCGACATGGAATTTAATGCCCAAGTGAACAAAGGGCTTCGAGTGATCCAATTCGATGGCTTTATGGTGTGGCAGCAGTAGATGGCAACCAACGCCTTGATCGATTTGTTGCTCAATCGTGTAGTGATACGCTTGCTTGCTTGGCGATAAGATCAGGTGTGCCGATGGATCGGGATTGAGTATCGGAAATTGATGAGTTTGAGCGTCGGGCGTCTTTTCAATCAGCCAGTAGCAATCAATGAACTGAGCAACTACAGGGGATTTTGGAGACTGTAACCAATTGATCATTAGACCTTCTATTTCAGATGATTGTCACCTCCAACTATATGTAGATATCGTTGGAGGTGACAGTTTTTATCAGTATCAATTGTTAGAACTTAGTCTTGATGTTTGTTAATCCGAATCAAGGCTAATCAGTTTCCTTTAATTCGCTAAAATCAAACTGCAAGATACGATGCTTTGATGATAACCCAGCGCGTGTGATGGCCTTTTGTGCGCCAATATTACTGCTTTCCGTAGAGCACATAGCTTCTAACCCTTGGCTATTAGCGTGTTGCTTTAGAAAGTGAATAACACGCGTTGCTAAGCCTTTACCGCGTTCTTCTTGTGCGACAATCATACCCAAGTCAGCAAACTGCGTTTGGTGTTCATCGAATTTACGACACTCTCCTGTAGCAAGAATACTGTCGCTTTCCCAGCAGCCCCATAGCTCTTGGCGGGCAATCAAATTACCGTAGTAACCGGTGAGCCACTCTTTTGGCGCGCCAATCGCTGATGAAGCAAACTCAACGAACTGCTCCAGTTGTTCTTCTGTCGCGAGGCTCATCTCTATCTCTTCAATGCGGTCTGAATCACAATCGGATCTGGCTTGAGAGTTTTGGCGGTACATCATCGCATTCACTTTAAATGACTCTGTGTTGTCGACACACAGTGATAAATATTGTGGTTCAGCGGTGCTCACGAATGCGCCTTTCACCTTACCAATCACAGAGCTGTTGTTCTCTACGATTAAGGTGAACAAGTCTTCAATATGAGTGCTGGCTGTTGGTGCTAGGAAAAACTGAAGTAAGTAGCCTTCGCTATTCAATACGCAATAACCGACAAGTGTGTCGTCTTCGTAAAAGCCGTAATGGTCAGACATAGGTACAAAGCCAAAATGCCACATGCCATCGAGTGGTGCTGTTGCTTCGGTAAAGTAAGCGGTTTTAAGTTCGGTTAAGTCGCTAAGTGCGGAGATTTTTTTGATGTCTAACATCGTTTGAATTCCTATTGCTTCGATTCGGTAGAGTGCGTGGTCGTCATCTTGTTCTCAGGTACGTCAATTGACGATGAGATAATTGATTAGCTGAGCCACGTTTCAATGACAGCAATTGTAGGCGACTGCTTGAGGTAGGTATTGAATAAAAACGACAGTTTTGACTTGTACAAAAAAGGGACTCATAAATGAGCCCCTTTGGTTGGAATATTTGCGAGTCGGCCTTTGAAGTTACCGACACGCAGCAAAAATATCTTGGTTCTCTCGATATTCTTTGGTTTGTACATCCATTAGGCCGAGTAAAGAGTCGAACAGGTTATCTTGGGAGAAGCTCTGTTCTTTGCCTGCCTTTCTTAAGCAGGTCTGGTTTATCCCTTTCTGCTCGGCGAAACCATCAGACATCCATAGGATCATAGGCACATGGGTTTGCTCTTTCGGTGCCAATGAATAAGGCATGCCGTGTAAGTAGATGCCATTTTCTCCCAATGATTCTCCGTGATCGGAAATGTACATCAGCGCGACATTGTACTTATCGGTGAGTTTCTCTAGCTTCTGAATAGCCTGTGATAGAAAGAAATCTGTGTACAAGATGGTGTTGTCGTAGGTGTTAACCACTTCCTCTTTGGTACAGTTTTCGATATCTGCACGAGCGCAGTCAGGCGTAAATTTCTTATGTTCTTCTGGATAACGCTCAAAGTACGTTGGGCCGTGAGATCCGGCAATGTGATAGAAAATGATGCTATCTTGCTTGAGATCTTGCGTATCTTGTTCGAAGTTCTCTAGCATCGCTGTGTCGTAGCATACGTCGTTATTACACAATGGGTCGCTGTCTTTGGCGATGAGAGTCATCTCTTTGATTCGATGTGCGACCGCCTTATCCCCACCATCATGTTCTCTCCAAATAGAGTGAATGCCCGCGCGGTTCATAATGTCGACCACGTTATCTTGGTTGTAGGCTTTGTCGCGATCATAGTTGCTGCGATTCATGTTAGAGAACATGCAGGGTACTGAAACTGCGGTGGCTGTACCGCACGACTGAACATCAGAGAAAAATATCGGGTTATAAGGCTTGGTATGAGCGTTGGTTTCTCTCTCATAGCCATAATATTGGTAGTTATACACGCGAGCGGTTTCGCCAAGCACAAACACCAATAAGGTCGGTTTGGTTGCCGCTTTTGCTTGTGGCTTGAGTTGAGCATCTAATCCCAATTCTTGATAGGGGATGGGCTGTTTGATGTAGGTGTTATTGATGTATTTGACTGTTGATGCTACATACTCGGTCGGAATGATCATCTTTTTGATGTGCGAGTTATTGCGACCAATCGATACGTAATCTTTGTAGAAAAGCCCGGCAATAATCGCAATGACGATCAAGGAAGAGAGCAAGCCAATCGATTTCCAGACAAAGAAATCCTTCCAAGACTCTTTTTCAAGTTTGGTAAACAACAGGATGAGAGATGGAATACCACCCATAGCCAGTAGCCATAAGATCGAGTGACCACTGATATAGCTGGCTGCTTCACCGCTATTGGTCTCAAACACATTCTCTATCATGCCGTAGTCGACGAATATGCCGTAATTGAACATGCTGTAGCTGACTAAGGTTGAGGTGATCAGCAATAAGATGAAAAACGGCTTAGAGAAAATAGGCCAGTTGAAGACTTGGAAGATGAAATTAAAGGCAGCAAGGAAGAAGATAGGAATGGAGATAAGAAACGCAACGCTTTCAGACTTCGATGCCTGAACAATACTAAACAGTTCTTGGGAGAGAGGTAGATTGACGACAAGCAGATAATACACGGCCAACACAAAAGGCAGCTTGTTTATCGACATGTTAAAGCTTGGTAGATTCATAGGTCTTGTTTTCCTGCGTCTCTTATCCCTTTATTTTAGTCTCGCTACCAAGAAAGCTCTAATATCAACGCATAAAGCTCAGTAAGTAATGGTGAGCGATAAACCGGCTAAAGTGAAATGACGCGATAGTGCGTGTAGAAACAAAAAATTCACTTTACTGAGTGACCTTCATGACAAGGTGGAACAGCAAAGTGAATTAGTATGTTCAGCTTATTCTATGTGGTTCAATCACATTAGAAGTTGTAAGAACCACCGAAGCTAATGCTGTTGAAGGCAAGTGTTTTGTCTTCTTTCTTAAAGCCGTAGTCGTTCTCAACACTCACTGCGTCTGCTTGTGAGATTAGGCGTAGTGTTAGATGTTCGATTGGCGTGTATTCAACACCAACACCAAAGTGGAAACCGGTACCGCTATCGTCATCATATAGAGCTGCGTTATTTGCGTTTAGGTCAACAGAGCTTAAACCTGCAAGCACGAATGGACGAATCGTGTTGTCGAACGTATAACCTAGGTTTGCTGATAACGAAATAGAAGTTGGAGACATTTTTTCTGTACCTTTTTTGTAGTCTGCGTAGTCGTTGTAGCCAAGCTCAACACCTACGATACGGTTGAACTGGTAGCCGCCGTATAGGTTGTAACCCATGCCGTCTGAGTCTAGGTTGCCTTGACCGTCTGTATCAGAATCTTGGTACACACCAAGACCGCCACCGATGTACGCACCACCGTCAGTGCCTGCTGCTAATGCAGGAAGAGAAACCGCGCCGATTAAACCCAGTGCTAATGCTGATTTCGCGAATTTGTTCATTGTTCTTACTCACTCTTTAATGTCATGCAGTATCAATTATTTTTGTTTTGCGACCTTTCGACCGTTGGTGAGTATTATTCCGTAGTCTTGTACCTATTACTGTATGGCTTTGTAAGTTGAATCGTTACATAGTAGAAAAAATGCTCATCCGGTTGCGTAGTGAGTTAGGCTGCCAAAAACAAGGAATACACATGCTAATGAAACAAAATACATGTTTGGTGGTTGTGGACGTGCAAGGTAAGCTTGCACGCCTTGTTGATGAGAATGAGACACTTATTTCTAACTTTGGAAAGTTGATTAAGGGCGCACAGGTTTTGGGTCTGCCAATTATTCGTTTGGAGCAGAATCCAGAGAAGCTAGGTGCGACGGTTGATGAACTCAATGACCTTTTGAGTGATGCTAAACCAATACCTAAATTCACGTTTAACGCGTGTGATGAGCCCAAGTTTGTTGAGGCGGTTCAAACCAAGGATGTAGAGACTTGGTTGGTGTGGGATTGAGGCTCATATTTGTGTTTATCAAACCGCATTGGGTTTGTTGGAGCTTGGGTACAGGGTTCAGGTAGTTGGCGACTGTATTGGTTCACGGACAGCATTGAATAAGAAGTTGGCTATCAGCCGATTACAGGACGCTGGTGTCCAAATTACGGGATTAGAAATGAGCTTATACGAGCTAGTGAAAGATTGCCGCGCACCAGAATTTAAGCTCATTCTATCCTTGATTCGTTAATCACCGAGAGGCTGTCTGTCGCCCCCACCTCGGTAGGAATCTAGCGCAACCTTCAAACGACGCAGTTTGTCGCGCGAACGGTTTTTATGATTGACTGCGATCCCCATAGAAAGCACATCCACTAGCGCCAACATGGCGTAGCGAGACGCCGACGGTTTGTAGATGAAGTCAGTTTCCATATGTTTGATGGGCAACAAGATATCGGCAATCTTTGCCAGCGGTGTATCTTGTGGGGTAATTGCGATGATCTTAAGCCCGTACTGCTTAGCCAGCTCTGCGGTTTCAGTAATCACAGGCGTGAAACCGGTCGCGGAGATCATCACCATGACATCATTGACATCTGCTGTCGCAGCAACCATGCGTGACATTAAGCCATCATTGTACGACACCACGGGATAGCCCAATCGGAACAGTCGGTGTTGCAGTTCTTGAGAGGCGATAGTCGAACCACCACCCATGCCGATAGCAATGATTTGTCTGGCGTTATGCAGCCAGCTGACTGCGGTTTCAACGTCTTGCTCTTTGAACAAGGTGCGGTTGATGTCTAGGCTTTGCTTGATCGATTCGTAGATACCTTGATAACCCGTTTGGTCAACCGGTTCGAGGATAAAGCGCTGGCCAACGGTTAGCGTCTGAGCCAACTTAATCTTCATATCACGTACGTTGCTGCAACCGATCGCTTTAGCAAAACGTGTAATGGTGGCTTCACTCACTTGAGCGCTTTCAGCAAGCTCTGTGATGCTGGCATTGGCAGCAAAATCAATGTCGTCCATGATCAGCTTAGCGACTTTTTTCTCTGCATCACGAAGAGCGGGAAAACGCTCCGTTATCTGTGAAATGATATCTACTTCTAAACTCAAGAATCTTGATCCTTTGTTGATGGGGCTAACCGTTATGGCTTAGTTTTTAAGAACCTAGCTCGTAAGAACCAAGCTATTTAGAACTAGGCTATTTGGCATTAAGCCATTTAGCACTAACCTATATAAAACTCAGCCTTAGCCCCGTAAGTATATCTGAATGTTTCGCTGATTCTAGCTTATTGAAAAATCGAGCTAGAAGCAGGTCTCTACCCAGTTTGTTACCTGATAGTCGTCATCGCTGATAGCAATGTAACGCCACTTATCGAACGTCAAGCACGGGTGTGAGGTTGAGAAAGCAATCATGTCACCGACTTCAATCTCAGAAGAACCGTCTGTTTCAACAAAGGTATGCTGATCCATTACCGCGGTAGCAGTGAGCCCTTTTACTGAGATAGCTTCGCCGTTACGATAGCCGCGCTCTGCAATTGGTAAACCGGCATCGAAGGCAACATCACGCTTACCTAATCCAATCACTAACTTGGTCGGCTCTGGGCGAGAGATAACATATGCCCACACTTCAAGTGCCGATTCCAGATCTCCACCCAATTCACACGCGTAACCTTGGTTTACTTGGGCACGCTGCAACACTTTGCTTTGAGCGTCTAGGTAGATGCCTGTGTCGTGAATGGCATAACAACCCGGGCGGATGATCGCCAAGTAATCGGTTAGGTTCGCTAAACATTCTGCAACCACGTCATACCAAGCAGAGCCGGCACCCGTGATGATAGGTTGCCCTGCAATTAGGCCATCTGATGCGAGGCTTTCGACCGAAGTCAGCGCCTGTTTCAAGAAGGTGCGAATGTCTTGTTCTGCGTTGTCACCGTGAATCACACCCTCATACACCTCAATACCCGCGAGCGAAAGGGCAGGTGTGTCTTGGATGGTTTGAGCCAGTTCTAGAACTTCTTGTGGTGAACGACAACCACAACGACCGCCCGGCACACCAAATTCGATCAGTACTTTTAGCGTCTGCTTTTTGTTGGCGAAGTATTGGTTGAGTTGCTGCACGTTTACCGAAGAATCCACACAACAGTAAAAGTCGATATCAAACTCACTGATCAACTGTTCAACGATCGCCATGTTGGTTTTACCCACCAATTGGTTGGCCATGATGATTCGTTTTGCACCCGCCATAGCGGCAACTTCTGCCTGTGCAGGCGTTGCTACTGTAATACCCCAAGCGCCATTTTCTAGCTGTTGACGGAAGAAATCAGGCGTCATCGATGTTTTGCCATGTGGCGACAATTTAACCTGATGATGATCGGCGAATGATTGCATCCAATTCAGGTTATTGGTCAACGCTGATTGTTTGATAATTGCTACCGGAAGCGAAATGTCTTCATCAACCAGTCGATAAACACCGTTCTCAGATTGTGATACTGCTCTCCCTTTTTGGCCTTTTTCAGTCAAGATGAAACTATCTTTTTGATACTTTATAACATCTTTTTGTGCAGGGTTATGTTTCATTGCTGATTCCTAACATGATTTAAGTGGTTGTTATTTAATGTTTAAATATATCTGTAATGTGTTTTGTGATAGAAACTATCACACAAATTAAAATGTTATGTGTGTTTTGTCACTGAAAATAATCGGCTGGATTTCTAATATAGCTCCATCAACACAGTGGATTGAGAGAGTGAAAAATGTTGTTCGATACGATAATTAAAAATGTAGAGGTGTTTGACGGCACCGGCGAACAATCGTTTTGTGCCGATGTAGCAATCCGAGATGGAAAAATCGCCGAAATTGGCAAAGTCGATCATGAAGATTGTAGCCAGTTGGTTGAGGGAGCAGGCTTAGCATTGGCTCCTGGATTTATCGATGTACATACACATGACGATACCAACGTAATTCGTTACCCAGACTGCCTACCTAAGATCAGCCAAGGTGTGACAACCGTGATTGTTGGCAACTGTGGCATCAGCGCATCGCCAACGGTTTTGGCTGGCGATCCACCTGACCCAATGAATCTTTTAGGTGCGCAGGCTGATTTTAAATACCCAACTTTTGCGGCGTATGCACAAGCGGTAGAGCAAGCGCAACCAGCGGTGAACGTAGCAGCATTAGTTGGCCACACTACACTGCGTAACCAAGTGATGGACGACCTGCAACGCACCGCAAGCGAAGAAGAAATCGCGGCAATGCAAAGCAACCTTGATTTAGCGATGGAGCAGGGTGCACTGGGTTTGAGTTCAGGTTTGGCTTACGCAAGCGCGAAACAAGCCAACGCCAATGAAGTGATGCAGTTAGCGAAAGTGCTGTCTAGTCATGGCGGTATCTATACCACGCATATGCGTACTGAATTCGAAGAGATCTTAAGCGCGATGGAAGAAGCGTTTGAGACCGGGCAATACGCGAAAGTACCCGTTGTTATCTCTCACCTTAAATGTGCAGGTGCAGGCAACTGGGGCAGAACTGTTGAAGTGCTTGATTTGATGGACAAGGTTTCAGAGCACCAAGATGTGTCTTGCGACTGCTATCCATACTCAGCGAGCTCTTCGACATTAGATCTGAAACAGGTGACAGACGATTTCGACATCTTCATCACTTGGTCTAAAGCAAAGCCTGAACATGCAGGCAAAACGCTTAAGCAGATTGCTGATGAGATGAACCTACCACTGATGGACGCAGCAAAAGCGCTTCAACCAGCCGGTGCGGTTTACCACTGCATGGATGAGAACGACGTAAAGCGCGTATTGAAATACAAGCTGACCATGGTTGGTTCTGATGGTTTACCCAATGACCCGCATCCACATCCAAGATTGTGGGGCACTTTCCCGAAAGTCTTAGGCCACTACTGCCGAGATGAAAAACTGTTTGCGCTGCCAGAAGCGATTCACAAAATGACCGGAATGTCTGCGAAGCGCTACAACCTCGCGGGAAGAGGTGAGATTCGCCAAGACGCATTTGCCGATTTAGTTTTATTTGATCCAAAGAATATTAAAGACACAGCAACATTTGAAAACCCTATTTCAGTTGCTGAGGGAATCGAAAGTGTATTTGTAAATGGTGAGTTAACTTACCAAAAAGGAAAAGTAAAAAATAATCGTTCAGGCGTTTTTATTTACCGTAATTAGAATTTAATTATTTTATTAAATATACAGTAATAAGAAAACGACGAATTAATTTAAATATATTGGAACAGAACCAATATTATCTATAAAGAAGTGGAGTTAAAAAATGACTATTAAACGTTACGGTGTTGAAGGCGGTACAGGTACAGGCGGACAACATTTACCATTTGCACGCGCAACTGAAGCGGGTGGTTTCCTATACGTTTCTGGCCAGACACCGATGACAGATGGTGAAGTGGTAGAGGGTGGCATTGTTGACCAGTCTCGCCTAGCGATCCAAAACTGTGTCGATATCATGACTGAAGCGGGCTACGGCCTAGAAGACGTAATGCACGTAAAGGTTGTGCTAACGGATTCTCGTTACTTCCAATCTTTTAATAAGGTATTCAAAGAGTTCTTCGGTGCTAACCCACCGGCTCGTATCTGCATGGTTTGCGACCTAGTTGTAGACGTGAAGGTTGAAGTAGATGTGACTTGCTACCGCGCGGATCGCGTTTAGTAATAACCTAATCACAATTACCTACTTAGAGAGTATTAGGGGTTAGTCATCCCTGTTATTATCCTTTAATACTCTCACCCTACATTTATAAAAATTACTTTAAT
>NZ_JBFRSX010000016.1:0-22652 GCF_041473835.1 Vibrio sp. 10N.222.55.A1
ACTCATGAATAGCCTCGGCTTCAAGACCACAAAGGCACTTAGCCTCAGAGTTAGGTTTAAGAGTCAGGGTAATAAGTGATGCTGTCTGGTGAGACTTTACTATTTGAAAGCCTTCCCAGAATGAAGATAGGAAAGTATGATTCGGCATGAAAACGGTAGTTTGTGTATGATTTTTGTTTGGCGACTAAACCATATCACTTACTACCGTTTTTGTTTTTAGTTCCCGCTAATCCGCGATGAACCTTATTTGTTTCGACCTAGTGAGTCAGAAACAGATAAACGGCTCTTTTATTGAGTGGGTGCTGGATTCGAAATCTAGCTCACGAAACCTTAGAGATTGAGTCTACTCAGTGATCTCTTGCAGCACTTCTCCGATTGACCCGCTTGGTTGGGTGATACCCAGTTTGTTCGAAAGCGTTGGCGCAATGTCATATGGCGTCACTGGTCGCGATACCTTCTTAGCTTCAACGTCGTAGCCTGCAAAGATCACAGGCACATGAGTGTCGTATTTCCACGGAGAACCATGTGTAGAGGCAATTTGGAGGCCTTCCATGTCGTTAATGTAGCTGCGCGGTGCAAATACTACGTACACGTCGCCAGAACGAGCAGGGTGGTAGTTGTTTTTAATTAGCTGCATCACATGCGTATCCGGTGCTCGGTTAGCCGCAATGTCACTACTTGATACAGCAAACGCAACACCTTTCACTTTTGCAATTTCATCCGCAATAGCTTCTTGGACCTTAGCCAGATCAAGCTTCTTCTCAGCGATCAGATCATGATTCAGATAGATGTAAGGTTGTGCGTACAAGCGAATCGCGTCTTTGGTTAAACCAAATTCATCCTTCAATCGTTTCTCAACACCACTCGAGAGTAGTGTGTCTTTATTGAAGTATTGAGCTTGATTGAAACCAAGCGCATTTGCCGCAGGTGAAGATTCAGGTACACCGTGGTCGGCAGACAGCACAATCAATGTGTTTTCTAGCCCGACTTGGTTATCCACGGCTTTGAAAAGCTTAGCGAGAGTCTTATCAAGTCGGATAAGGTTGTCTTCTGTTTCTAGGCTTTCAGGGCCGTAAAGGTGCACCACGTAGTCATTTGATGAGAAACTCACTGACAGATAATCGGTCACGTCGCCTTGGCCAAGCTTCTCTTGCATCAACAAGGTGCTAGCGAAGTTTTCCGTGATTTCGTCACCAGCAGGGCTGACGGTTAGCGTTGTGCTGTAGTACTTGTAACTTGCCGGGCCATAAGGATGAGGGAAGGTGCGTTGGAAGTCACCGAGTTTCACTTTGTGTTCGGTATCGTGTTCTTGCAACGTGTACTTATCACGCGGTAATGAGAGCTCCCATCTCTGTTTGGAATACTGAGCAGCAATCGCTTTCTCGTTCCAGCGTGATACCCAATCTGGATACTCGTCATAGTAATAGTTACTGGTGACAAACTCCGATTGTGCTTTGGAGAACCAGAAGGCTTTACCACTGTGTCCTGCCAATGAGATTGCGCCGCGGTCTTTCACTGATACACCGAATACTTTTGATTTGCCACTATTGGAAATCGTCAGTTCGTCACCAAACGTGGTGGAGAGTATTGGCTCTGGAGAGCGGCCATCGCCTTGTGCTGTCTTCTGCGTTGGGTCGATCTCTGTTGCTTTATCGACACCTGCACCAGAGGTCAGCATTTGGTAGTTACCGTCTTCTACGTTATACACCAAACGTTCTTCGCTACGGTCATACCAAACGTTACCTACCATGCCGTGTACGCTCGGTGGAGCACCTGTTGCAAGCGACACATGGCCCACGATCGTTTCCGTGTTGCCATGTTGGTAGTTTGCGTTGGTGTAGTAGGTACCATCATCCATTAAGTACCGGAAACCGCCTTCACCGAAGTTGTGCTTATATCGTTCGATTAGATCTGCGCGCAGGCCATCTACCGTGATTTGAAGGACTAGATTTGGCTTTTCCTCAGCTGAAGCTGGGAGAGCGCAGAGTAACGCGAGGGTTAGTCCTGAAAGCTTGGTGTATTGCATAGAGTTTCCTTATTCACTGTTGCCGCTGAGTTCTAATGTTTGGTCAGGTTTCCAACGTTTGGCCAGATTTGTAACGTGTGTGCAGTGCGAATCGTATTTTTAGTATTGTTGGTGACGATTAGTGAACCATAACCTTCGGCATCTTTAGTTAGTTCGCTTCGTTAGCTAGTTCACATCCTTAACTAAACGCAGCCCCATATCTGACATAGTGATCGATTGGCTTGCGAAGTCACGACGGTAACTTTCAGATTCATTTTCGTCATAAGCAAAGCTGCCACCGCGAACCGATTTGTGTGATAAACCGACGTCGCTGTGTTTTGCGTTGTTAGGGTTGTCTGTTGGACCGAATCGGTAGAAGGTGTCATCGAAGGCATCGATAACAAACTCGCCCACGTTTCCTGTCATGTCATATAAGCCTAGTTCATTTGGTTTCTTTAGCCCGACTGGATGTGCGCTATTTTTAGAATTTGCTGAGTACCACGCAACATCATCTAAGTTATTGGAACCACTGTAAGTATAGCCTTTACTTTTATTGCCACCTTTGGCTGCAAATTCCCATTCAGCTTCAGTAGGCAGACGGTATTCTTCACCCGTTAATTCATTCAACTGCTCAACAAAATAGTTTGCTTGCTGCCAACTAAGGTTATTGACCGGAACTTGTGGGTTTTGGAAATAACTGAGAGATGAACCCATCACCGATTCGAACAATTCTTGAGTCACCTCAAACTTCGCAATATAGAAACTATCTACAGTTACATTACGTGCAGGACGCTCTGCTTTGGTCGCTTCTGGACCGTTCGACCCCATGGTGAATGTGCCGCCTTCAACCAACACCATCTCTTGGTCAATTTGTTGGGCGATGGGGTGTGTAGGCACGCTTGCACAGCCACTCAGAAGGATAGTCATGGTGACGCTGCTAATTGTTGCTAACTGTTTGTAATTAAGAAATTTCATCACGTGCCTCAGATGTTCGAAATAGGGTCTAATTCTAACGTTTAAGGTCATTCCTATTGGTTATAAAGGGTATAACATGTCACCTGATCGAATAGGAATTATGATGGGTCCAGAATACTAAAATAGGTAGGTAAATCATGCATATTACTCAAGGTCCACAATATAGCGGTAAAGCGTCTAAGCGCTTGCATGTCATGGCTAAGCCGATTGGCGCAGCATGCAACATTGACTGTAAATATTGTTACTACCTAAGTAAGCAAGATTTGTTGGAGTACAAGAAAGGCAGTTCTCCAAGAATGGATGATGAAACGTTAGAGACGTATATCCGACAATACATCGAAGGCCAGAATACGCCGGAAATTATCTTCTCATGGCAGGGTGGTGAACCTACCATGCTTGGTTTGGCCTATTTTGAACGTGTGGTTGAACTACAGAAGAAGTACCAACCTGAAGGTGTATTGATTTCAAACGACTTACAAACCAATGGCACGTTACTGAATGACGATTGGGGACAGTTCTTAGCAAAGAATAACTTCTTGGTCGGCTTAAGTATTGATGGCCCAGAGATGCTGCATAACGCCTACCGTACTAACCGAGCCGGTCGTGGTACGTTCAAACAAGTGATGGCGGCTGTTGAGCTGTTGCACAAGCACCAAGTGAAATTCGCGACGTTAACCTGCGTGAACAACCTGACCAGTCAAAATGCACTAGAAGTGTACCGATTCTTACGTGATGTGGTGAAGTCGCCACAAATGCAGTTTATCCCTATCGTTGAGCAAAAAACCTTTAGAACGGTTGCACCGCAAACCTCTCAAGTGAGCGAGCAATTGAAGCAGGGTGACAAGCGTCTGATCCCGGGTCATAAAGATTCAATCATGGAATCATGGTGTGTGTCAGATCTGGCGTGGGGTAACTTCCTGATTGCTGTGTTTGATGAGTGGGCGAAACACGATATCGGAAAAGTGTTCGTTCAATATTTCGAAGCAAGTTTAGAAACGTGGATTGGGCGTCCGAACCCATTGTGTACCTTGAACGAGATATGCGGAAAGGGTTTGGCAATGGAGCCAAATGGCGATGTTTTCTCATGCGACCACTATGTTTACCCTGAGTACAAAATTGGCAATATTCATCACGAGAAACTTGATGATTTGGCGTACAGCGCACCACAGCAAAAGTTTGGTTTTGCTAAATCCCGCACACTGACCAGTCAATGTCAGCAGTGTGATTACAAGTTCGCTTGTCATGGTGAGTGCCCTAAGAACCGCTTTATCAAAACTCGTGCAGGCGAACCGGGCTTGAACTACTTATGTGCAGGTTGGCATAAGTTCTTTTCTCATGTCGATAAGTCGATGGCGTACATCGCTCGCGCGATGGGGCATCCGGTTGCTCATGGTAAATTCAGCGACTCAGTATTGATGGCGCATCGAGCAAAACAGGCGCAACAAGCTACGTTCGAGACCAAGTTTTAACTCGTTCTTTGGATCAACAGGTCCAAGATAAATTTAATCAGATACGAGTCTAAGGACAGGCTAAGTTCTCCAGTTTAAGGTAATACTATGATGAAGAAGAGTTTAGCGACGGCTGTTGCTTTATTGATTTCAACGTCCGCATTAATTTCAACGTCTGCGATGGCTGCGAATAGCGTTCAACAAACGGTTGACGCGCCAGCACAAAATATCAATCAAGTGCTTGAAATGACGGACACTCAAACCCGCATTCAACAGTTGTCTTACATGGCACAAGATCAGAATCAATCTGTTGAAAATCGTACTGGTGCACTGCAAGAGCTTGCTTCATATCCAAGCCAAAATGCGCTGGTGGCGGTGGCAAGAGGCTTAAAAGATCAAAACCCTGAAGTTCGTGAAGCGGCGGTTATCGGTTCTGAACCTTACCAACTTGAACATCGCTGGGCGTTAGTTTCCCCCTTGCTAAAAGACAGCGATACCATGGTTCGCCATACGGCAACGTCAAACCTAGTCCGTGACTTCAATGCATTGGATGACGAGCAGAAAGCACAAATTGAACCACCAGTCATAGAGCTTATTAGCTTCTTGGAAACGCAAGAATCTGAAAAGTACCAATTACTGTTTGCTGATGTGCTTCGTTGGCACAATGACTGGGATAAGGCGGAAACGGTTTATCTAGAGCTGATCAATACGCATCCAAAAGAAGCGCAAGTTTGGTTGAGCTACGCAGATAATTTTCGAGCTCAGAACAAAGATAAGCAAGCAGTCGAAGTATTAGATCGTGGTTTGGAGAGCGTGCCAAACAACGCCGCTCTGCATTATTCGAAATCGTTGACTCTGGTTCGCCTTGAAGACAAAACTGCGGCAGCCAAAGAGATTGAAGTGGCTGCGAAGCTAGCGAAAGATAACAGCTACTACTGGTACCTAAATGGGGTATTACAAGAAGAGTTGGATATCGACAAGTCGACTAAATCGTTCGAGAAAGCATATTTGATCTCTGGTTCTCCAGAGCAGCTATACGCGGTATGCGATATCTATGTGCGCTACGGAAATGAAAAGACCGATGATTGCTTAGGTGAGCTAGGTAAAGTAGCTCCTGACTATGTTATTGATCAGTTGAAAGATAAACGAGTAGCGCCAAGCTCATAATATCCTAATGAGTAATTAGCGAAGCCTATAATGAAAAGCCAGTCGACACGTTCGACTGGCTTTTTCGCATCCATGAACTGCTTAGACGAGGTTCAAGCAACTAAAGACAAAATAAGGGCAAGCCTGTTACTTGCCCATTTCGTTTTATTATTCACCCATAGAGCTTGATGCACGGCGTCTGTCGGTCGCGCCATAGATCTTGCCATCTTTGACTTCAATGGCATTCAAGCCACTGACGACTGGAATGACATGCACCGGATAACCGAGCTGCATGAACTCTGGTACTAACATTTCGGCGTAGGTTTTCTTTTCGACGAGTAAACCCGTTGGGTCATAAGGTTTGGTGCGATCAATCTTGGTCTTTGTCTTTTTGGTAAAACAGCGCAAAAGTACCGCCGCCAATCCCAGTCATATCCGGTTCAACCACCGACATTGTCATCTGCATCGCCACCATTGCATCGACTGCATTACCTCCTTGCTTGAGTACCGAATACCCAGTGCTGCTTACATATGGATTCGTTGCACTTACCATAAACTCTTCGCCAGTTTCGTCTGGCGTAATTGGAAAAGGATTTGGCTTAGCCGCGAAACCGACCGCTGAAACCAAACTTAAAGATAAAGTCGCTATTCGCATGCGTTCTCCGTTTAAGGTATCTGTTTATTCGCTCTTAGGTAGACCAAATTAAGGTAGTGAAGTTCTTTAGTTTGCAGCCTTCTTACACAATATTGACGGCTCTGACATTAATCGCCAAACCAACTAAATGTTTTTCTATTAAAGGATAGTTAAGACCAATGTTATGGCTTGTTACGCATGACAATTCAAAGACATTAAAAAGCCCAAGGTTATTTGATTACCTTGGGCTTTTATTTAATGGTGATTGTCTAATTTTGGGTTAGAAGACGAAACTCAACATGATGGTATAAAGGACGGCATCTTTGTCATCAAAACCAGTAAGTGCGTTGAAATTCTCAACAAAGGCACCGTTTGCTTTACGAGCCTCAAAATATTGCACTTCGCCATTGATGGAGACGTTAGGTAACACATCGTAATCCACACCAATTAGGTAGCTGTTTCCTGTTAGGTGTTCGTGAGAATCAAACTCTGCTCCGTAAACGACGTATGGAGTGAATAAATCTAGTCTGTAGCCCAAACTAGCGTACATCGAGGACGAGATGTCACTGATCTGTCCTTCACTTGCAAGCACCGCTTGACCTAATTCATACTCAACACCTAACGACCAAAGTTGAATGTGTTGGTTGTCTTGTTTGCTACTGAATGGAGCTGTTATCGAAGTCCCAGGGATTGTAATCGTGCCAGAAACGGTTTGATCAAAATTGGAGTCGAGGAATGACAAGTTCCAACGATAGTTTTCACCGCTCAATTGAAGATTGGCACCGAACATTCGGTTGGTTTCAAATTCCAGCTCTGTACTCGAATTAAAGTCAACTTTGTTTTTGTCTTTTACACCGAAGAAAGGTGAGAGCAATAGCGTTGCTTTATCACTGACATCATGAGTCCAGCTCACTTTTATACCGTTGAAAGCTGTGACTCCGAGAACGCTGTTATACACCTCTGTCGGTGGCCTTGCTGTCATATAGGCTTGGCCCACATAGTAGTACTCAGAGGCAAGGAATAATGGTAGTCGTAATCGACCAATGCTGACATCAAAGTCATTAAATTCATAACCTAAGTAAGCCCACTCTAGCTGCGGCTCACTCCAATCATATTGGGGTGGCTTGACAACTTGCACGGAAGCTTTGAATGAGTTGTAGAAGTAATCGAGTTGAACACCAAATGTGGTATCACAGTCGTAACAGCTCTCATCAGTAAAACCGCGGTTGATGATTAATGGATTATCGTTATCCGATGTTGCCCAAGACGTTGAGCCAAAGCCACTCAAGGATAAATTATCGGTAAGTTCGATATTCGCAAAAGCCGGAGAGGCCATTGAGGCACATAACACTGACGTAATTATTCTTTTCATATTATTTCTCCGAACTTATAACGTAGAGAACGTTGGCATTTTGAGGAACCGAAGAGAGTGGGGAGTAACCAATACGGTTTGGTTTGTCATCAAGCCAGTCGACTAAGCTGTCGGTTGACGCCGTTTTGATTTCTCTTGGATAACGCGCTTTTCCTGAAAAAGATAAACCAGCCCAGTGTGCATTCATTTGAGCGGCATTTTTTCCAAGCAAAAGCTGATAAAAGTCCTCTCTTTCGGCACTGTTCTCAGGCCAATCAGACAGTTCAACACGTTTGCCATTGAGGTGCTTAGTTTTCCCTCTATAGAGCTTTCGCGCTTTGTTTATTGATATCTCTTCAAATCCGGAGTCTAAAGAAAATATGGCATAATCTTCAGCGGCGTGAGCAGGGCTTAGAAAAAGCAAGCTTCCTAATAGCCCTACCGCGACTGGCAACATGACTCTGCGGGGAAGTGTTTTTATTGTTCTAATCCAATCCATGAGGTATCTCCTAACAAGTCGCACTTTCTATTTGATGGAATAGCTTTTCTTTTCTTACGGGCTTCGCTACGTATCCATCCATTCCGGAATCAAAGCACTTTTGAATATCATCATCGATAACACTAGCGGTTAACGCGATAATAGGAGTTTTGCTTAAGCCTTGGTTTTTCTCGTGTTCTCGAATCTCCTTAGTTGCCGTGAAACCGTCCATAACAGGCATCATGCAATCCATCAAAATAATGTCGAAGCTACTGTCGTTCTGGTACATATCAACGGCAATTTGTCCGTTGTCTGCAATTTCAAAGGCATATCCGGCCTTCTTCAGCATGATAGAAGCTACTTTTTGATTGACGCGGTTGTCTTCGACTAGCAAGATTCTCTCTGATTTGCTCGGAATTGCGTTTTGTTCCGCTTCTTCAGGCAAAGTACGTTTGGTCGCAGCCCCGTTGATAATTGGAGTGACAGTTGCAGGTTGTTTCTTAGGTTGAGCTTTATAGGAAGCTGGTAGTGGCATAGCTTCTACCGCGGTGAGTACTTTCTCTTTAAGCATTTCGAACTTGAATGGTTTTGGTACATAGTCATCCATACCAACGTCGAAACACCTCTGAATATCGTCATCGATGACACTGGCGGTCAATGCAATGATAGGGATGCGTCGCGTCGCTTCCGTTTCTTTTTCAATTCTTCGGATGTTGCTTGTTGCATCAAAGCCATCCATAACCGGCATCATGCAGTCCATGAGTATCGCCGCGTAATGAGGATTAGCGGTGAACATGTCCACAGCTTCTTGACCATTATTAGCGAACTCGAATTCAAAACCACTTTTACCGACATGAAGACCAGCAATTTTTTGGTTGATCTTGTTGTCTTCAACGATGAGGATTTTGTGTTGGATCTCGACTGATGTCTGGCTTGCTTCTGATAGTTCCGCCAAACCTCGAGTATCACAAAGCTCAATAGCTTTAATTAAACGCAAGCCGAGTAGGGGCTGTGCGACTTGTGCAGTAACGCTGTCACCAAGATCCGCTGGCTCACTTAAGAAGGAACGTATCAAACAGATAGTGATGCCGTTTTGGTGCAGCTTTTCTAAGTTATCTGCGTGGGTATTAGCTAGGAATGCGTCATCTTCGGCGAAAACAACAGTAATAGGTTTAGTGTGTTTTTGAGTGGAGAGCTGCTCTGTAATTGCCGTTATATCATTCGTTTTATCGGTAACCTTCAAACCATAAAGGTTAAGGTCGGACTCTATTCGCTCGGAGAGCATGTTTTCGTTACCCAGCACATAAATATCAGCCGTTGCTGTACTTGGTTTTGGCAGTATCAAGTCAACAGGCAATACCAAGTCGAAGTAGAAACAGCTTCCTTCACCTTTGACGGAGTCGAGTTGAATTTGACCACCCATCAGCTCTACCAACTGTGTACTGATGGCTAGGCCAAGACCGGTACCACCGAATTGTCTGGTTGTTGAATCATCCTCTTGAGCGAAGGGTTCAAATATTTGTTTTTGTTGCTTTGAATCGATACCAATACCTGTGTCGCGAACGGCAAATCGAATGGTGACATTATCGTCAGATTGTTCGAGCGTTTGGATTGATAATGTGACGCCACCTTCTGCCGTAAACTTCACTGCATTCGACATAAAGTTCATTAGGATTTGTCTTAAGCGGTGATCGTCGATCATCACGCGAGCTGGTGTGTCTGGGCTGATATCAACGTTAACCGATATTTTTTGTTCTTTCGCTTTTGGTGCCACAATAGAGGCGATGTCGTATATCGACTCTCTAATCGATGCAGAATGCGGGCTGATTAATAGCATGCCAGACTCAATTTTAGAGAAGTCTAAGATATCGTTGATTAAGCTAAGTAGCAGTTGGGATGAAGTTTCAATCGTATCCACATAATCACGCTGTGTGGGTGTGAGCGGCGTATCTGCGAGGATTTCCGAAATACCAATAACACCATTGAGCGGGGTGCGAATTTCATGAGACATGTTGGCCAAGAAGCTACTTTTTGCTTTGCTGGCTTGTATTGCGTGGTCTTTCGCGTGTTCGGCATCCTCTTTGGCTCTCTCTGCGTCTTCTTTTGCTACCGTCAATCTCTCTTTCGCGAGCTCTCGTTCGATGGTCAATCGTTCAACTTGCTGAGCAAACAGACTGAGTTCATCTTTACCTTGGATTAATTTATCTAAAGAAGGGCGCGTGTCATCATTTTCGCTTTTTAAGAAAGCTAACACCAAATTAAGGTTGTTAGTGACTTGTCTCGCCAAGCTAAGAGTTAAACCCATAACAATCGCAGCCAGCAAAGCGACGATTGAAATAAACAGGGTTCGTTGTATTTGCGCGTCATAGATGGCTTGCTCAACTTCTTGTTGAAACTCTTGCTTGATTACGCCGCCAAGGCTTTGTAATAAGTTGAGCCGTGCGCTCATCGCTTCTAAGCCGACAGACACTTCTTGTGGCGTCAGTTGGCTGATTGTATTTAGGTCGAGTAGCGCGCTTCTTATCTCTTGGCTTTGAGCAAACACATCATTTCGAAACACTTCAACCATCAAAGAAACTTGATGTTCGTTGGCGTTCAATGAAACAAAGCGCTCTAAGAACAATTGCTGTCTTTCACTCAAGGTTTTGATCTGTTCGGCGAGTTCTGGGTCGTACTCTTGGCTGATTTGGAAGATCTCAATCAGTGAACTACCAAGCTTGAACTCTTCGTTCGACCAAAACATCAACCACTCAAGTTGTTGAAGGGCAGTGAGGTGCTGTTGAATTTCACGTTTAGTGTTTTCAAAAGGGACTTTCTCTACTTCAAGTAACAGTTGCTTGTATAAATCGCTCTGCCATTCGAGGGCATCCAATTTATCGTAAGTGTCAGTCACTTGCATCGTCGATAAGGTCGCTTCGCTGAAATCGGCAACAAGTTGATTCATTTCATCAGATGCGTCTAAAAAAATGATGGGAGACAGGTTTTTAAGTTCTGCCTTTACTTGGTTGCTTTGAGTAGCAAACTCTTCAGGGCTAGAGGCTAAGGTACTTCTATACAAAATAGAAATATCTTGAAGATAGACAGATAACTGATTGGTTCGTTCAAAATCGGTTAACTGAGTCGTTAATATATAAGCCTGTCTACCTGCTAGGAAGAGTAATAATGAAATGGGAAGTAGAACTAAGCCAAAGAGTTTATGTTTGACTGAAAGGTTATTCCAAACCGTAATCGCCATATAAGGATCCATCCAACTGTCGTTATATAAAAACAGTAGAATAAAAATGCCGATATGGAAACTTTGAAACGGTAAATTTTACGTAAGTGTGGGAGAGGTATAAGTTCTTGTGATTCCAGAGCTTATTTTGAAATGCGTTCTTTTATTAGTAATTTATAGCGTTTGGCAGTTTGTTTAATTTTATGCTTATTGATGAATCACTTAAAAAGCTTACTAATGAGGACGATTGTTATCGAGGCTTAATTCGAAAAGAAGTTGCTCTAATACGGTTTTTGCAGAGGGTTCTAATGTCCAAATACCGAGCATTCTGTTAAGTGCGGCGCGATACACTCTGTTTTTTAGTAGGAAGGCGAGTGTGCTCGTATCATTGCTGAATACGTGCATTTGTACGATGGTGAGCTCTGCTTTGTTCTCAATGTCTATTTTCTGAAGATTGAAAGCGGGTAGGAAGGCAGACTCATACCAAACCTCAACGATCTCTCGAAGCTCCATCTCTTCTTCAGGTACATCGCACTCCTGAAGTTGGTGGTTTTCAGGAATTGCGGATAAGTAAGCTACATCAAGCTTGTCTGCAACGAATGTGTACATATTCTTCCTTGTTACCTGTGGTATTGGGGCGAATCATCCCTCTCGCTTATGAATTTGTCAATTATATCCATTTCCCTAAATAGCGAATTGTGATTAAGCGTTGAGGTTTTAGCTTAAGCTGTTTAAGTATTTGTCTGTTAAGCCAAAATATTTCAAATTTCCATCCGGCTCTAACACTAAACTCATGTTTGATGTTGCGATCAAACCAGGGTCGTTGGTCGAAAAAATGACTGTTTTATTCAGCAACTTATCGCTGAACAAACGGTTAAAGTACTGCGCATTTTCATTTTCTGCACCATTGAATGGCTCATCAATAATAATCAGAGATTGCTCACAGTTACCTAAGCCGAGTGCCAGACGCAATTTTTGTTGAATTCCATTCGGGAGACTTTTGCATTTATCCACGCTTAACTGAGTAGCTAAGCCTTCCGGAAGCCATTCATCTAACTCGAAGAAGCTCACCATCTCTTGCATCTTGTCTGTTGGAATCAGCCCGTTGTGTAGAATGAAGTTGGTCTCGAGTGAGCCTTCAAAAATATGCAAATTAAAAGGGATGTAGTTAATCGAGGTGCGATAACGGTAGCTATTGAACTGTTTAATGTTGTAACCATCGACAGAGACTGCGCCTTGATAGCGGTCTTCTAACCCAGCAATGATTGAAATTAAGGTGGTTTTGCCGCAGCCCGTTGGGCCACAAATGACCACTTTTGCACTGGGTGGGATTTTGAACCCCAAGTTAGTTAAGCCGGTTGCTGCTCCCGCGTATCGGTGACTGACACCGCTGCCCACGATGCTGCCTTGGAACAGGCGAATAGGCGGGCTTTTCTCTAAGGTTAATTTGTCGTCATTCATCGACATTAAATTATTGATCTGTGCGGACGAAGCTTTGATCGACTGGAACTTGGAAATTGAGTTATAGATACCCATGATTGGGCCTAACGCTTTCCAAACCAGAATAACGGTCGCGAGCATGGCACCCGCATCAGAAGTACCTTCCATCACGCCAATAACTGCAGTCACGATACTTGCTGTGCCAATCACTTGGATCAAACTACCGCCAGCGGCCTGAATCTTACTGTTCGTTACGGCGACGTTCTCTGCATCGCTGGTGCTTTGCATATGCGATGCGCTGAATCGAGATTGAACGACACGAAGTAAAGGCAGGCCTTGGATAGTCTTGATACCACGAAGAATTTCATTCCATTGATACGAAACCATCGCATTGGCACGCGAACTTTTGGATGTGGCTTGCGAGTAGATATAGCGCGAGTAAATACAGAACACTAACATCAGTATTAAGCCGCCCATCACCACCAATGCCGCTGTACCAGACATCAGAGCAATGGCGATGATAAATACAATCACAAACGGCATATCAAAATAGCTAAGCGTTGATTCTGCGGTCACCAAGCGTCGGAAGGTATCGATATCTTTCAAACGCGCTAACTGAGAAGAGACCCCAGCTGTAGATGTCATCGCATAAGGTAGCCAAAGCAATTTAGATATAACGGCTTGCGAGATGTGCACGGCGAGGTCTTTACCGGAGGTCGCAATAATGTTGACGCGCATTTTCTTAAAAAAGTATTCAGAGAAGCCGACAATAATGGCGAATAAGGTTAGCCAATAGAGTGTGGCTTCGGAGCTCGAAGTCAGTGCGAAGTTATATACACTCATAATAAAGAATGGCTGCAATGCACCGAGAATACTGATGACGAAGCTGAGAATGATCAGGCTTTTAAGTTCATTGTTATAACGATAGAAAGCGTATTTAATCCAATTACTTCTGTCTTGCGATTCCGGAGGTGGTTCGCGGAACAGACGAGAATATTCGCTAATCGCAATCAGCAAGCAGGGCTTTTTACACATTGGGTATTCAATGGTGTTGTTGTTCGTGTAATCAAACAGCAGCAACTTTCCATCTTTGGTGCCTAAGAAAATCGCACTTAGATTCTCTATTTCAATAAAGCATGGGTGTGGGTGCTTATCGATATTCTCGAGTGTCTTTAGTTTAGTAACATCACAGCGATATCCAAGGCGCTCTATGGTTGCTGTAAAGCTGTCGCCATCTTTGGGTTTTGGAATAAAAGCATCGCTGAGTATTGCGGGTGTGCCTTCCCATTCGAGTGCTATCAGGGTGTAGGCCAAACCACGAATAAGTGGCGATTGACTGTAACGCTCGTCGTATCCACTAGATTCAAAATCCAAGACACGTTGCGGCACATTATTGAAGTCAACTAGGATACTCATTGGTCACCTCCGGTAAGTTTTACGCGTTTGAGGCGGTGATTAAGTTTGTCCATTTTATTGCTGGCGATGATCAATATTTTGTCATTGGCGCGATAAGCCGTACTGGTGAGAACGACTCTCGCAAATTCCTCATCAAAGACACAATCGATGTCATCGAATATCAATACACGCTTACTGGCGAGCAGGGCACGAACTAATAATAAGGCGTAGCCAACTTGGCGAGAGAATGGGTTACGCATATGGCCTTTTAGTTCTGTATAAAACCCGGCAGGAAGCCCATCAATTTGCGCTTTGATGTTCATGGTTTCACACAGTGCAAACGCCGTGTTATTCAAGCTTGGTCGGAAACAGGTCAGGTTATCGATAATCGTCCCTTCTACGAACGAACTGGTCTTATCAACCATCAGAACACTGTTACGCCAAACGTTGTAATTGACGTCATCCAAAGGCGTGTCGTTAATCATGATATCGAGTTTGCTATCACTGTTCTGACGCGTAATACAGTTAGCGAGGTGGGTCTTACCTGAACCACTTTTCCCTGTCAGCAAATAGGCTTGTCCGAGTTCGAACTCGATACGCTGCTTTTCAGAATACTTAACCGAAATACGTTCAACTTCTGTTGTTTCATGTTGGTGTTCAACAGAGGCGGCCAATTCAAGGAGGTCAGCGATACGTTGGATATGGAGTTTGTTTAACTCCCAGCGGCTCGCGGTTCTCATTACCTGTTGATATGGCGCAAAGTAACGGTTGGTTAGCATGATGATCGCGGCCATGATGCCTTGACTCGATTCCATATTGATTACGGCAGTCGCCAAGACCACAACAACGCAAGCAATGGATAGCTGTTGGATGAGAGCCAAAATCAAGCCAAAGTTCGACTCGATTTGCTCATATTTGATGTTCTCCACTTCACGCTCTTCGACCATTTGTGTCATCAGGCTTTCAACGCGGTATTCCATATTTCGAGCTTTGATATCAAGCGGGCTAGAGATGATCTCAATGATTTTGGAGGTAGTTAACCCTTCGATGTCTGACTTATTCTGCAAACTACCAATCTTTTGTTTGGAAAGGCTCCACGCAAAAATAGCCAAGATGACAGAGGCAATCAGAAGGGTAATGCCAGCCCATATGTTGATGAGTCCTATGATGAGGATAGTGATCACGCTGACGGCAAGGTTGATAAGCGCTCGAACCGATTCGCCACCAAAGAAGGTTTTCAATTCAGGAATGGTTGAGATTCGTTCTAGGTATTCGCCTGGCTCCAAACGTCGGAACTTAGAGATTTCCGCCAAACAGATGGATTGAAATACCTTATTGGTTAAGTTGGTCTCAAACTGCCTCATGATGACAGAGGAAATCTTCTCTTCCTGATTTTTTAAGTGATAGTCGAGGAAGATAGAAATCAAGATAATCGCGAACAATAAGAACAGAGTATCTTGTGCTTGGTTGGGTAACACTCGGTCAAAAATGATCAGAATGGAGAAGGGCAGTACCAAACCAAACAGGGTCGATATTATCGTTGAGAAAGTCAGATAACACTTATCTGCCATGTTGATCTTTTGCGAAAACTGCTCAGTTTGCATTGCGACCTCCTTTCCTCAACGACTCCGTTGAGAGAAGATGTTTAGGCACCAAATCTTGATTGTCTCGTCCCTCAATATCGCTCATTAATTGCATCACGCTTTCGATAGATTGAATTGAGAGTATTCCCTTAATTTGCTCAAGCTTGATGGTCTCGATGATGTAGTCGTATCGTGCGCTTTCGTAGTCTCTTAAGGCGCTGAATAGTTTACTTTCCGCCGCCAGCAAGTCGGTGATAGTACGCGTGCCCAATTGGTAGGCTCTTTGGATCCCTTTATAAGACGCGTAGTTGGCGCGAATGATGTTTTCGTAACTGCTTATAGACTGCGAGAAATCGTTAATGTTGAGCACGGAGGTATTCACACTGTTACGTGTGGTGTAAAGCGAATCTTGGTAAAGCAGCTCAGTACGTTCGATGGCCGTCGATGATTTTTGATAGCCGTAGTAATCAGAGCCACCAGACAAGATAGGAACTGCTAGGTTTAACCCAACACTGGTTGAGTTACTTTCGCCTGTCGCTGTAATGTCGGTTTTGTCGAAGTTATTGGCGTCATCGTGTCGATAGCTGGCTGAAAGCGATACGGTCGGTAAGAAGTTCGAACCGCTCTCTTTTAAGCTTCTGCGGCTTCTCTCTACGGTTTTCTTTGCTACCAATAAATCGTTATTCAGCTTTAACGCCTGATCCATGATCGTGCGTTGTTCTGTTTCGTTGATCTCTTTTAAAGGCACGCTTTCGTATATGTCTTGCGACGGAGTAATAGGGTATTGAATTTGAATAGAGAGCCCGTTGAGAATGACGCGACGATCTTTCTGCAAGGTTCTTAATCGGTTCGACACACCTTCTTTCTGAGCTATTACTTCGTACAGCTCACTAGCGGCTGTATTGCCGAGCTCCACATTGCGTCGCATCTGATGTTCACGCGTCTCAGACGATTTAAGTTCGACCTTAGTCGCTTTTATCTGTGCGTTGTTTTTCAAATACTCAAAGTACTGTGAGCCAATTTCAGAGATGGTGCTTTGGATTTTGTTCTCGTGTTTAATCTCTTCGATATTGAAGTCGAGCTTTGCTGTCCCATATTTGAAAATGTCACCAAGGTTGAATATGGATTGCGATAACGAAAGGCTGTAGCTGTTTGAGTTATAGCTAGAGGTTTCATCGGGTACGCTCGATAGCAAGGTTTCATTCTCGTTCCATGTGGTATCGGCAGCACCATTGAGTGAAGGCAGAAACTTAGAGCGACTGATACCAATGTTGTACTCGTTTTCTTCCACGCCCTTATCACTAGCGCGAAGAGACAGGCTGTTTTGCAGGCCGAGCTCTACCGCTTCAAGCAGGGTAGTCGCCGATGCTGAAGGTGTCGTGCTTAATACAAGCGCAGCCATGATGCTGCTAGTTAAGTTTTTGTACCGCCACATACTTGTTGATCACCTTGATGATTTGGTCGCTTTTATAAGGTTTGCTGATCACGTAATCCATTCCGGCCTCAATACAAGCCTGGTGTTCGTTACTGCTGGTCAATGCGGTTGCACCTATGATGGTACAAGGGTTTTTCTCGTTTTGTTGTTCGAATTGGCGAATACGTTTTGTTGCTTCGATGCCGCCCATCCCCGGCATGATGCAATCCATGAAGATGATGTCAGAGCGCTTATTCATGAAGTGCTTCACAGCATCGGCGCCATCGCCAACCATGTCGGGTTCGTATTCTTGCTTGGTCAAGATTCGTTTCAGTAAAATCTGCTGAACTCGGTCATCCTCTACGATCAGGAATGAGCTGTTCTCCATCTGTTCTTCCGATGCTTCCGCTTCCATAATGGTGAGTAGGTTTGGAATGAACTCATAAGGGATAGCAGGGGCGTTGATGATTTTGTCGACGAAGCTATGACACTCTTGTGCTTGCTGAGTGTTGGTCACTGACAACAGTAACTTGGTATTTGGGTGGTTCTTAAGCTGAGATTTCACAGTCTTACTTAGTGAGGGCAGTTTGTTGGGTTCAAAGGTATCGGTGAGCATAATCGCATCGTAATCACCGAACGTTTTCGCCGCTGAGAAAAGCTCATTTGCAGTGCGAATCTCGGTGATATCAAGCCCCAAGTTACTGAGCATTTTCTTCATCACATCGATGCGAACTTGAGTATTAGCACACAAGAGTAAACGCTTGCCATCAAAGCGAGTTTTCTCTGTGTGGAAGTTCTTAGCCTTAAGATCAAGCTCGATCTGAAAACGTTCCTGAGCCCCTGACTGGAACCAGTGGCTCTCGTAATATCCGTAATCCTTCAGAACGCTTTTCGCTAAGTCATCTGTGCTGGCTGTATGGTCTTTGTGTGCGCTCCAATGGAGTTTGTTGAGCTTGGCAACAGAAACATCCAGTGTTGATAAGAAGTTGAGGTTGATGGTGACACGGGTATTTTCCATGTCTGAAGCCGCACCCGATTCAATCGTTACAAACAGTTTCTTATTTGATTTGAGTTGAATGGCATTGGAAAGCTGCAGGAACAATATCCAGAACAAGCTGGTGGATTGACCTTCTACACGATTGGGTAAGTTGTCAGAGATAAAACAGTCAAGTTGGCTTTCATTACGTTGTACTTTGGCACTGATATGAATCATTAATTCAGATAACACACTCAGTAAAGAGAACTCTTTCGACTTGCTTTCCGTACCCTGTGATATCAAGCGATTATAGTTTTCTGCTAACTCAGATAGTGTGCTACACGCAGAGGTAATATCGTTCGCCATCAACACGCCGTTTTCATCGGTTTCTTGAACCAGATATTGGACGCCACCGTTGATGGTGTTTGTAATTCCGCGAATCTCATAACCGATCAGCGCATACAACTGTTTGTAGAGATCGTTATTGCGCTTTTGGTCTTCTAATTTACTGAAAATAAGTTTGAGATGAGAGTAAATCTGACGCTGCTTGGGGTTGATGCTAACTTCATTAAGAAGCTCTTCAAGACGTTGTAAATCTAGCTGCTTCAGCTCTTGATACAGGGCATCGAATTCATAGTCGATTTCGCGTTCGTTAGAACTGGATTTCTTTAGCTTCAACATAGCAACTGAGTTGGATAGAATCGTAATCACAGCCAATATCACGACCACCATAAACAACCAGATAAAGAACTCGTTTTTTTCTGACATTAAGTCATTTGCATGGTTGTTAAACATGGTGCGATAGTTGTCGTCCATCTGCAGATAGTTATTGGTCAATGAAAGGTACAAGCCTAATACGTCGTTACGTGTTTTTGCGCTATCGGAGAAACGATTAATCGCCAATTCCAGTTGTGTGTATTCAGTTGCCCCAACCAAGCTGAACTCGGTTTTGTTCAACGAGGCTAAAGAGCGAAATTCATCAATTTCAAGCTTCAAGTTAACCAGGTTGAATTGGTTAGTGCCGCAAGTGTTGGTACTTAAACACTGTTGCAGAGTTTGAATATCTTGTTCTATGGTCTGATTAAGCTTCTGGGCTTGTATGAGCAGTGGGGCGCTTTGCACTTGTGCGACTGAATCTATTTTTGACCAAGAACAGTATAAATAGAAAGCGAGCGCAGCCAATACCACGCTAAATAGTATGCTTAGACGTAGGGCGGGTATGGAAATATTGTACGAAGGTTTACCGCTCATTGATTATCTCTCATCGAAAGCATCCTCGATGGCTGACATCACCGGTTTCGCAGCGTATTCGATCACGCGACGCGAGCCTGTTTTCACATCAGCGGTAAACTCCATGTAAGGTGATAACTTGTATTGAGTGCCTCCTCGTTCAAGAAAGTTTCGGTCAATTTCAATCTCAGCTAAATAGAATTCAGCGTCTTCTTCTTCGTATGATGAACGGCTGATTGAGGCGATGGTTCCCTCAACAAACCCGTATTTTGCAAAGTTATAGGTATCCATTTTTACTTTCACTGCCTGACCAATTTCGACAAATCCCATGTCTTTACGTGGGATCTTCGCTTCACCGTGTAACGAATTATTTATTGGGGCAATATCGGCGATACTTTCTCCTGGCGGAATCACAGCAGAACGGAAATTGAAGTGAAGTTTATCGACCACACCATCGACTGGCGAGTAGACGACTAGGCGATCAACCTTGTCGGAATGCTGCGGTTGTAAGATTCGCTTTAGCTTGAGGTCTTTGTTCGCTTGAATGATTTGTGCTTGGTACTCAGAGTTTCGATTCTCAACCAAGTCACGGTGTTGCTTTTCCAGTTTGTCGAGTTGGAAACGCTCATTCATCACAGATTCGTCAAGGTTCTCAATCTCACGCACCATATTCGACTCTTGTACTTTCATGTTAAGAACGTCGACATAAGACGCCATCTCTTCTTTATAGAGGGTGTTTTTGATGTTGAGCTGCTTACGTATCAGAGAGAGTTGATTCTCTGAACTTTTGCGACGCTTTAACATTGAACTGATCAACGAGTTCTTGTGCTTAATATCGTGTGTAATGAGTTCTTCATTTGAACGGTTTTTAGAGAATTCTTGTCTCCAGGTATTCATGTTGACCTGAACTTGCTCAGGGTATTTTTCAATGAAAGCGTCGAAGTTAGGCTCTATCATGTCGCGTAAGCTTTCATAACGAATCTTATCGAGCTCTATCTGAATAATTTCAGTATTGACGGTATCAAGTTGAGTGTTACGGTCAAGTGAGCGTATTCGAGCGATAGGTTGGCCCTCATAAACGACTTCCCCTTTTCTGACTAACAATTCTTCTAATATCCCGCCTTCTAAATGCTGAACTTTCTCAACATCCGATTCCAATAGCAGTTCGCCACGTACAGAAACAACAATATCGATACGTGCTTGTGACGCCACCGCAATAGCGACCAAAGCGAGCAAGAATATAATGAGCAACGTTTTGTGAACGCTGGTCATGGCACTAGCAAGCACAATAGTGTCATCAGCTGTGACCTTAGAAGCCTCGTTATTGGAAACGAGTGCTTTTCTGAGGTGATGTTCTATTTGGTTATTGCTCATGACTGACCTCGGTTACTTGCCATCTATTACTTCCTTAATATCCAACAAGTGGTTGATTTGTCGATTGACGTT
This sequence comes from Vibrio sp. 10N.222.55.A1, assembly GCF_041473835.1. NCBI lineage: Bacteria > Pseudomonadati > Pseudomonadota > Gammaproteobacteria > Vibrionales > Vibrionaceae > Vibrio > Vibrio sp. 10N.222.55.A1. The sequence goes on from NZ_JBFRSX010000016.1 coordinate 20,736, forward strand.
GTGCAATTCAGTTTTTACATCCTCTATTAGATCTTCCGGCGCAGGAAACTCGTGTCTACTCAAGTGTTCCAATTTGGCCATTTTTGGCGGAAGGTCTTGGTCGCAAAGCAACGTTAAGATGGTCTTCAATCGTTTTGAGTAACTATTGAGTTCATCAAAATGATTACCGTTATGAAGCGCTTCTATATTTAGGGCTGCGTCAGAAAAGTCATTGTAAAAGTCGCCTAATAGCAATTGCAGCCCTTTGTGGTTGTTGTCGACCGAGCGCAACAAATTCGTCATGTCTATCATCGCTCCACTGCCTTAATTGCTTTAATCACAATAACTAAGGATCTTTAAAGGCAGTTTTCAAATTTTTTTTGATTCTTTCTCTTTAAAAAGAAATTATGAAAAATGTTGTATAAAAAATTGGTTTTTCAAAATGATGTCCTTTAATGCCTCTATAAATACGATCAGTTAGCTAGTAGCAACGGAGGCTGTAATGGCAGGCGAAAATAACCAAAACAACCAAAATGAAGATCTAAATGACGCGGTAGAACAAACGGACACGAACGACGCGGGTACGCCCTCCCAACAGCAGAATCAACAAAATCAACAAAACACGATTGCGTCGACAATAGCGACGGGTGCTGAAAATGCGGATGCGGCAGACGAAGTTAACCAGGCTTTAGACGAAAATCCGAGTGGTGCAGGTAATGCTGAAGATGCCTCTGCTTCTGGTGCGGCTGTGCAAGAAGAGACGCCAGAAAGTGATGGAGATTCAGACGCTGCACAATCCAATGTAGTTGGTGGAGCCGCTTCTGAAGCTGGCTCGGATAACGCTGCTGGCAGTGGTGGCGGTGCTGGAGCGGGCGCACAAGCTGTAGGTGGTGATATCGCAGAGGCTGCGACAGGTGGTGTAGACGCTGAAGGTAATGAAGAACAAGGCCAAGCTGCGCGTACTTCAGCAGCGCCGAGTGCGACATCTTCAGAGTCGGGTGACCAACAAGTTGGTGATGAGCTAGATTCACAAACAGTAGAAGAGACGTTTGCAGTTGATGTTCAAGCTTCTGACGAAGAGACCATTAGCGAAGTAGAGGATGACTTTGATTCTGAAACGGTAAGCGAAACGTTTAAAATCAAAGTGGAAAGTGAAAATGATGCGCCAGAAGCTGAACAAGATCTGGCTTACATCATGGATGAAGATGGCTCCATAACATTCACTCAAGAACAATTACTCGAATACGCAAGTGATGTAGATGGGGACGAGCTTGTTGCTTCTAACGTTCAAGTTGGTGATGATGCAACAGTTCAAGACAATGGTGATGGTACTTTCACCGTTGTTCCTTCAGCTGATTTTAATGGTGAACTTGACCTTACTTTCGACATCAGTGACGGCCAAGAAACGATTAGCAGCGCAATTGATTTAACGGTACGCCCGATTAATGACGCGCCTGTTCCTGAAGATAAAACGTTTGAAATCGAGGAAGACGGAACTCTTGTATTCACCGACGCTGACCTCCTTTCTGGTGCGACAGACATTGAAGGTGACAACCTAACGGTTGAAGGTGTGACCTACGATGGTGGCGACGGTATCCTGACCGACAACGGTAATGGTACATACACCTTTGCGCCAAATGAGAACTTCAATGGCGACGTAAACTTCGGCTTCGATGTCTCTGACGGCACCGATACGGTGTCAGCAAACATCGATGTGAGTGTAACTGCCGTTGATGATGCACCTGTGTCAGGCGATTTAGCGTACTCAATCGATGAAGATGGTTCTATCCGTCTAAGCCAAGAGCAACTGTTATCACAAGCATCTGATGTTGAAGGCGATGACCTTACTGCTAGCGGCCTAACGGTTGGTGGTGATGCGACGGTTGTAGCTAACGATGATGGCAGTTTCACCATCACGCCAGATGAGAACTTCAATGG
>NZ_JBFRSX010000017.1:0-254 GCF_041473835.1 Vibrio sp. 10N.222.55.A1
ACCAATACCGTTCAAGCTTCTGCCGATTTAACCGTTAACCCAATCAATGACCTGCCAGTTCCTCAAGATCAGCAATTCAGTGTTGAAGAAGACGGTACTTTACTGTTCACAGACGCGGATCTGCTTACAGGCGCGACAGACATTGAAGGTGACAACCTAACGGTTGAAGGTGTGACCTACGATGGTGGCGACGGTATCCTTACCGACAACGGTAACGGCACGTACACCTTTGCGCCAAATGAAAACTTCAATGG
>NZ_JBFRSX010000018.1:0-477 GCF_041473835.1 Vibrio sp. 10N.222.55.A1
ATGATGCGCCTGTGTCTGGCGAACTAGCGTACTCAATCGACGAAGATGGTTCGATTCGTCTAAGCCAAGAGCAGTTGCTATCACAAGCATCAGATGTTGAAGGCGATGACCTAACAGCCAGCGGCTTAACGGTCGACGGTGATGCAACCGTTACTCAAAACGATGACGGCAGTTTCACGATTACGCCAGATGAAAACTTCAACGGTGACATCGATATCAGCTTCGATATCTCAGATGGCACCAATACCGTTCAAGCTTCAGCAGACCTGACGGTTAACCCAGTAAATGATTTACCTGTTCCACAAGACCAACAATTCAGTGTTGAAGAAGACGGCACGTTAATCTTCACTGATGCAGACCTATTAACAGGCGCAACGGACATTGAAGGTGACAACCTAACGGTTGAAGGTGTGACCTACGATGGCGGTGACGGTATTCTTACCGACAACGGTAATGGCACATACACCTTTGCGCCAA
>NZ_JBFRSX010000018.1:1212-1710 GCF_041473835.1 Vibrio sp. 10N.222.55.A1
ACCTTTGCGCCAAATGAAAACTTCAATGGTGACGTAAACTTCGGCTTCGATGTGTCAGACGGAACCGATACGGTCTCTGCCAACATCGATGTGAGTGTTACAGCGGTTGATGATGCGCCAGTGTCTGGTGACTTAGCGTACTCAATCGATGAAGACGGTTCTATCCGTTTAAGCCAAGAGCAATTGCTATCGCAAGCGTCAGATGTTGAAGGCGATGACCTGACAGCTAGCGAACTTACGGTTGGTGGAGATGCAACGGTTGTAGCTAATGATGACGGCAGCTTCACGATTACGCCAGATGAGAACTTCAATGGCGACATCGATATCAGCTTCGATATCTCAGATGGTACTAATACGGTTCAAGCATCAGCTGACCTAACCGTTAACCCAGTTAATGACCTGCCAGTACCTCAAGATCAACAGTTCAGCGTTGAAGAAGACGGCACGTTAATCTTTACTGATGCCGACCTATTAACAGACGCTACTGACATTGAAGGT